>JAHEAK010000367.1 GCA_024642805.1 Kofleriaceae bacterium
AGGCGTGATCGTTTCGGTGGTGAGTCGAGGCGGTCGCAACATCGAAGTGGCAAAGGCGCACCCGGAGCACAGCTACACCGGCTTTCCCATGGTCGTGCTGGTCGACCAGAACTCTGCGTCCGCCTCCGAGATTGTCGCAGGCGCGCTGCAAGACCATCGACGCGCCACCATCATCGGCGTGCGCAGCTACGGCAAAGGCAGCGTGCAGACCTTTCTCGATCTGAAAGATGGCAGCGGCCTCAAGCTGACCACCTCGCGCTATTTGACCCCCAAGGGCCGGACGCTCGAGCAGCACGGCATCGACCCGGACATCGAGGTCGAAGCCTTCGCAGCGGACATCATCACCCCTGACAATGGGGCCGCGAGCAAGCCAGCGCAGCCCGCCAGCGGCCTCGAGGGTCTGAACAAGAGTCAGAAGGCGCAACTCGTGGAGGATCCCCAGCTATTGAAAGCATATCAAGTGCTTACGACCCCAGTCTCGGCCGGCTGAAGCAGTCGGGACGCCAATCTCGGGGGCCTCGCGACTTGACGATGCCCCCTACCAAAACTAGAATTTACAGAAGCTTGGGCCGCCAAGGCCGCGTCCACGTCGCGCTATTCCCATGTACAAACTCATAATTCAGGACGACGAGGGGAAAACCACCGTCGTTCCTCTCATCCGGGAAGAGCTGACCATCGGGCGGCAAGAAGGCAATACCATTCGCCTGACCGAACGAAACGTGTCGCGTCGGCACGCAAAGCTTCATCGTGGCCAGGAAGCCATAATAATTGAGGATCTCGACAGCTACAACGGCGTGCGCGTCAACGGCTCACGCATTCAAGGCAAGCAGGAGATCAAGGAAGCTGATCGCGTCCAAATCGGCGATTACCTGATCGAGGTCAAAGCCGATCAACCAGGTAGCGATCTTCCTACCGAAAAACTCAGCGCTTCGATGGTGCAAAGCGCCACCAACGCACCGATTCCCGTTTCCGCAAACGGCTCGGAAGCCAACACCCTTCCCAACAGCGCTCCGGGCGCCTCGACCAGCAACGGCACCTCGAAAGCCGCGGTCAGCGCCTCTGGTTCGGACAACGTCAGCAAGCAGGCGGCACTGGCCATCGGCGGCGACGCGCCGGAAGGGCACGGGCGCTTCGTGGTGTTGTCGACATCCATGGCCGGTCGGGAGTTTGAGCTCGACAAGGTGGCCATGGTGATTGGTCGCACAGAGGAGAACGACCTGTGGGTCAATCACCGTTCGATCTCCAGACACCACGCCAAAGTGATTCGCGAGAACGGCAGCTACGCCATCGTGGATTTGCAGAGCGCCAACGGCGTGCGCGTCAACGGCGAGGACTACGGCAAGGTCGAGCTGCGCTCCGGTGATCTCGTCGACCTCGGTCATGTTCGCTTTCGCTACGTGGCGCCCGGCGAGGATTTCGTCTTTGGGCGGGATGCCACTGCCGTCGATATCTCCACCGAAGGCAAGTCGGGCAAAGGCCTTTGGATCGCGCTGGCGCTGCTGATTGCTGGTGTTGCCGCCTTCTTGCTCCTGACCAACGGCGACGACAAGAAGTCGCAAGGGGTCGGCACCGACACGCAAGAGGTCAAGCCCGACCAGCTTCCCGACACGCCCGAGACTCCCGAGACGCCCGACACACAGCTCGCCGAAATCGACGCGGGCTCGGCCAAGCCACC
The DNA here is from genome assembly GCA_024642805.1 of Kofleriaceae bacterium. Lineage (GTDB taxonomy): Bacteria > Myxococcota_A > Polyangia > Haliangiales > Haliangiaceae > NORP324. The sequence continues at coordinate 1,676 of JAHEAK010000367.1, forward strand.
CGTGGATGCTGACGCTCTCAAACAGCACATCGACGATGCTCTCACCGCTCGCAAGATCGATGACTGGTCAGCCATGCAGGTTGCCGCATCTCGTGCACTGGCCCTGGATCCCGCCAACGCCGAGGCCCTCGATCTCGCCGAGCAAGCCGACTTCGAGAGCACCAATCAGGCGCTCTTCGAGAGCTTTCAGCAGGCTGTTGCCAAGCGCCAATGGGCCAAGGTGGCTTCGATCTTCGCGCTCATCGACGATGCTTCCATCTACAAGATCAAGTCGCGCGCCGATCACGATCGGCTGATGAACGAGTACAGCCGCTATCAGGTGCAGGTCGCCGAGAAGACCGCTAAGCGCGGCAAGTGCGCCGATCTGGCCAAGCTGGCCGCGCAAACACCTCCCGAGTGGCCTGCCATCGGTGCCGCCATCGCCAACACCAAGTGCAAGGCGCCCGAGACCCCAACCGTCACGGTCAACAACAACACGACCACCAACAACAACACGACTACCAACAACGACAACAACGAGGACAGCGACCTCTCGGCCTCTGACTCGACCTACGAAGAGCTCATCCAGCAAGCCACGGCAGCGGTCAAGGACACGCAGTTTGGCAAGGGCCTCAAGTTGTGCCGACAGGCTCTGCAAAAGGTGCCAGGCGACCAAACCGCCGCCATGACCTGTGTCATCGCCTCCTGCAATTTGAAGGACGCGGCGAACGCCAAGAAGTTCCTGCGCAAGATCAAGAGCGCGACTCGCAAAGCCGGTTTGCGCCAGATTTGTCTGCGCCACGGCATCGAAGTCGAAGAGTAGCGTTCGGCCGAGCAAGTGCGCTCAGGGCCTGATAAATGGCCTTACGACCGTCGCGCTAGGCTGTTGAAATCTGTGCCGGTGTGTAGTACACGGGGGCAGAGAACCTTTTCTTAAACGGTTCCAATGGTTTGGGTCCTGTCGACCCTAACCGAGACGCCGAGGCTCCACGCATGCGCACACAACTAGCACTCGCAGCTCTCGCTGCCATCTCTATCGTCTCGAGCGAGGCGAAGGCACAGTCAACCAACGTCGGCGGCAACGCCGAGATCAATGCGTTTCGTCCCGCGATTGATTCCCGTGGGTACATCACCGTCAACGCCTCGCAGGTGCTTGGCCACAAGGAGCTGTCCTTTGGTCTGGTGACCAACTGGGGCAAGAACGTTCTTACCCTCAAGAACGGTGACCAGCTTTACGAAGTGCAGAACATCATCTCGCCTACCCTGGTGGGAGCCTACGGCCTGAAGTTCGGACCTGCAGAGCTCGAGCTCGGCTTGTCCCTGCCCTTCCACGTCATGAGTGGCGACCGCAGCCCAGACTTCGTCGGCGCCAGCATCAACGAGAACAAGACCTATAAGTTTGACGGTCAGGGTCTTGGCGACATCGGTCTGCACATGAAGGCTCGCTTTCTGTCGACCTCCAAGGGCCCAAAGATCGGTCTGGGTGTCATCGCCTCGGTCTATCTGCCAACCGCCAGCGAGGACAACAAGTGGCTCGGCGAAGGCAAGCCCACGCCACAGGTCATGGGTATCCTCGACAAGGAGTTTGGTGACGAGCGCCGCCTGCGCCTATCCTTCAACGGCGGCGTGCGCCTGCGCAGCGGAACGCACCGCTTCGTGGATAGCCAGACGGGCTTCCCGATGGCGGATCCCAACACGCCGCACACCGACAAAGCGGTGGAAGCCGGCACCTCGATTCCTTACGGCGTGGCTCTGGCCTACGCCCTCGTGCCGCAGAAATTCGATCTGGTCGCCGAGACCTTCGGCGCGGTGCCTCTGGCCGGCGAAAACTGGTTTCCTGCCGAGGCGATTGCCGGCGTAAAGCTTTACCTGGCCCGCAACTCCTTCCTCAGCATCGGCGGCGGCGCTGGCTTCATTCCCGACAAGGGCGCTAACCCCGACGTGCGCGCCTTCGTGGGCATCATCTTCGAGCCCAACATCGGTGACCGCGACCGCGACGGTCTGAAGGACGACGTCGATCAGTGTCCAGACGATCCAGAGGACTTCGACGATTTCGAGGACGAGGACGGCTGTCCTGAGCCTGACAACGATCGCGACGGCATTCTCGATGTCGACGATCAGTGCCCCAACGATCCAGAGGACAAAGACGGCTTCGAGGACGAAGACGGCTGCCCAGAGGGCAACGAGTTCGATCGCGATGGCGACGGCATCCTCGACAAGGACGATCAGTGTCCTGACGATCCAGAGGATAAAGACGGCTTCGAAGACACCGACGGTTGCCCTGATATCGACAACGATCAGGACGGCATCCTCGATGTCGACGACCTGTGCCCTGACGATCCTGAGGATCAAGACGGCTTCGAGGACAAAGACGGTTGTCCCGATCCCGACAACGACAACGACCGCATCCTCGACGCGGACGATCAGTGCCCACGCATCGATGGCGAGACCCAGGAAGAGACCGCCGAGACCTACAACGGCAACGAGGATGACGATGGTTGTCCCGACCGCGGTCGCGTGGTGGTTACCGACACCAAGATCGAGATCCTCGACAAGATCTACTTCGAGTACAACAAGGCGACCATCAAGTCGCAGTCCTTCCCGATCCTCGACGCCATCGTCGCGACTCTCGAGGGCAACCCCGACATCGCCCTCATCGAGATTCAAGGACACACTGACGAGCGCGGTAGTGACTCGTACAACCTGGATCTCTCCGACCGGCGAGCCGCCTCCGTGCGAACCTACATCTCCGATCACGGCATTGCCGCTTCGAGGATGCAGTCGCAAGGCTACGGCGAGACCCAGCCTCTGGATCCAAAGTCCAACGAGGCCGCCTGGGCCAAGAACCGCCGCGTGGAGTTCTTGATCCTCAAGCGGATTGGCGAGAAGTAGAGGGCTGCTCGGCCGGCCCTCTGGTGGCCAGCTAGCAAAGTAGACAAGACAAGCAGGGCCGCCCGGGCAACCGAGGCGGCCTTCTTGCTTTCGGGGAGGAGGCGCCCGCCGCGCTGCTGCCGGTAGCTTCTGCCGCGACGCGGCCGGTAGCTTCCGCAGCGCTGCTGCCGGTAGCTACAACAACTCGGCCCTTGGCGACAACGAAGCGGCCCTTGGCGACAACGAAGCGGCCCTTGGCGACAACGACGCGGCCCTTGGCCAGCGCGAGCTCGAGCGCGCCTTAGTCGAGATCCCAATCGACTTCGCTCAGCGAGCGGGGCTCGAAGCCGTGGTCGACGACGCGCGTCTTGTCTTCGAAAGTCGGATTGGTTTTGTCATCGCGGCTCGGCGTTGGCAGCGCTGCGCTGGGGCGCGTCGGCGTCGGCAGCGGAGCGTTGCGATGTTGATCGATCAAGGCATCGACGTTGACGTTGCGTGTGGCCTCGTCTTGGAGCGTGTCCTCTGCGGCCGCATAGCGCGGTACGGCGGCGGCGGCGGCGGCGGCGGCGGCTTCGGCCTCGCGCATCAACTGGGCGGGATCGAAATCCATGTAATTGGTCGCTTCCTCGACCACCGGTCTCGGCATGCTTGGGGCCGGTCTGGTTGGAGCTTGAGCTGCTTGGGGCGGTGGCGGTCGCAGCGCTGTCTGCGCGCCGGGTCCAGAGCCGGGCCCAAAGCTTGGCCCGAAGCTTGGCCCAGAGCTTGGCCCAGAGCTTGGCCCAGGGCTTGGCCCAGAGCTTGGCCCAGAGCTGGACAGAGTCGAAAGGCCGAGGTCGCGGGCTTCCTGCTCGGTGAAGTGCTGGGTCTTTTCCTCATGCACGGCAGCCACGTGACGTTGGCGGACCGGCTTGCGCACAGGGCCACCCGCGCTCGCTCGCGCCAGGCCGACGATGAGCGCTTGCTTGGGCGGCTCGGCATCGGCGCCGCGCACGGGCGGTGGCAAGGTGGCTAGCTGCTCGGCGCGATGGCCCCGGCTGTAGAAGGGCTCGGGTTCTGCGTTGCCCATGATGTCGGCAACCTTGTAGACCTGCGAGTCTTCATCGGCCTGTCGTCCACCCTCATCGCGAAGCATGCGCAGGATACGAGTGCGCTCGCCTGGCTCGAGCTGATCGCGTCGGCCGTGCTCGGAGTGCCCGCGGTTGGCAAACTCGGAGAGCGGAATCGGGCGCTTGTCGCGTTCGTCGCCGATACCGAGCAAGCTACTGGCAGAGCGCACGAAACG
>JAHEAK010000368.1 GCA_024642805.1 Kofleriaceae bacterium
CCCGTTTTGCATGAAGTTCGTCATGCCGATGTTCATGTCGACGGTGGCCTTGCAGCGGGCAAAGCCATCGGCCTCGATGGCCAGGCCCGCGTCGAGATTGCTCGACAGGCCGCGGCGAATCACATCAACCAGGATGCGATCGATGGCGTGGGAGCGATGCTGGATGTCGACGACGGGGAAGGCATCGGGCAGCTGCATGGGCTCGGGGCTCACGGGACCTATCTTGGTCTTGCCGGCCAGGTGCTCGCGAATGAGCGCCACCGCCGCCGCTTCCGGATCGGCCACGGGCTGCCCGTGCGCCCAGCCCCACTCACATGCCTGCTTGGCACCGATGACCTTGGCGTTGCGCAAGAGCGGAAAGGCGCGCTCGAAGCCGATGAGGCGCGGCAAGCGCTGGGTGCCGCCGTAGCCGGGAATGATGCCGAGGTTGACCTCTGGCTGACCGAGCACCATGGCCGGGCCGACCACGCGCGCGTGACAGGCCATGGAGAACTCGGCGCCGCCGCCGAGCACAGGTCCGGAGAGCGCGGCGACGATCGGCTTTTTGAGGGCCGCCATGCGCTGCATGATGGGATGGGTCTGCATGCACACTTGCTTGCAGGCCTCGGGGCTCTTGAGCGCAGCCAGCTCGGTGATGTCAGCACCGGCAAGCGAGCCATCGTAGCTGGTAAAGACGATGCCCACGATGGCGGCGTCGGCAGCTAGCTCCTGCACCGCCGAGTCGATTTCGGCAATGGTCAGGGCAGAGAGTGCGTTCTTGACCTCGGGACGCCACACGCGAATGGTGCCGATGTCGCCGCTGCGCTCGACGCGCACGTTGCGGCGGAAGCTACTCAGCTTGCCCTCGGCGATGCTCTTGGGCACCTGGAAGCCGGGATTCGCAGCCGCGTAGCTCGTGCACAACTCCTTGGCCCGCGCCGCGCCGAGAGATTCGGTGAGCTCGAGAAGGCCTTGCGAAAAGCCCAGCGCCATGCGCGTCATCCAGTTGAGATCGGCGGCTTCGCAAATCTCGTTGTCGAGAACGAAGTAGGTGCGGGCGATGAGCACGGCCTGGATGCGATCGAGCACCTGCGTGGCGAGCGCGGCATCGTAGCCAGCGTCTTGCGGCTTGGAGCGATCGTGCCAGGTCTGGTTGCCCTGCTCGCTCAGAATCGCGGGCGCTTTGAACCAGGCGCTGCCGGTCGGCGCGTTTTGCATCAGCTCCTGGCAGTGCACGGTCAAGAGATTGCCGCGAGTGGCATCCATGACGTTGAAGGGACCGCCGCCGCCGATGGCGTCGTTGACGATCTTGTCGACCTGGGCGGGATTGGCAATGCCCTCTTCGACGATGCGCGCGGCCTCGGAGATGTAGTTGCAGAAGATGTCATCGGCGGCAAAGCACTCGACGTCGGCGGTGCGCAGCGGCACCTTGCCGAGCTTCTGCATGGTCGCCATCATGCGGGCATCGAAGGCCTCATGCCCCGAAGACACAACCTCGATCGGCAGCGCGCGCCAGGCCGGAAAGAAGGGGTGATTGACGAAGCAGCGCTCGGGGTGTTTGGCCTCGGCAGCGATGTGCTTGCGTGGCAAGCCAGAGGTCGCAAAGCCGATCAGGCAATCCTTGCCGACCACCGCCTCGAGCTTGCCGAGGATGGCGCGCTTGACTGAGAGTTCTTCTGATGCTGCCTCGAGTACGTACTCGCAGTCGGCAAGGTCGGCCATGTTCATGGTCGGGGTCAGGGCTTGTTCCAGAGCGTCGGCGACCTTGGGGGCCAGCTTGCCGCGCGCGACACCTTTGGCTGCGTAGCCGCGAATGCGCGCCACGCCGGCGTCGAGGGCTTCTTGCTTGATGTCCAGCAAGTAGACCTTGCTGCCCGCCTCGTTGGCGAGCGCGGAAAGAAAGCCATAGGCCAGATCAGGCCCGATGGATCCAGAACCAATTACACCGACAATCATAGTTGCTCCTTTGCGACACACATCGTTGGCGAAACGAAGGGCTTGGCCAGGGATGTGGGCGGCCGGACCATAGGACGTGCGCGCGCAAAGTGCCAGCCAGGGAGGCTGGGCCTGCTGGCAGCGAAGGTCGAAAAGCGAGCCGGGCGTAGAGCCGGGCGCAGAGCCAGGCGTAGAGCCAGGCGTGCGATCGGCGTTACCAATCGAGGACGTGAAAGCGCTCGATGACCCCGCCCAGACTTTCGTAGTAGCGGCTCGCCAGGCGCTGGTAGGTCGACATGTCACCAAAGAGCATGGCTATCTGACTAGAATAGTGAGCGAGGGCCGCTTCCTTGACCGCCCGATCGATCTCGACATCCTCGACGGCGCGCACTCGTGCTCGCATGCGGGCCGCCGCTCGCAACACCGAATCGCCCTGCACCAGTGGCCCTGGATCAGGAAAGACGTAGGGCGCATCCTGGTAAAACCAGACCTTGCGCCCAGCCAGCTGCAGGCGCCGACCGACGTGCGCGCAGAGTTGGTGATCGACATGGGCGCCGACCCCGATGGGACACACCAGCAGACGCTCGCCAATATAATTGTCGACGACGGTCTCGAGCTCGCGAACCAGCGGCAGGTCCGGGGCCGCCAGGGCTCCGAAGAGCGAGGCGAAGCGAGTATAGATGCGCTTGCCATCGGCAACCCGATCGATCGCGTCACAGTAATCGAGAAACTCGTGAGCGCAGCTCAGTGCTGCTATCGCTTCGCTGTCTTCTCTGCGGCGCGTGACCTGGTCCACAAAGCTCGACAGCTCCGAAGAGCGCGCGAGCGGGGGATCGGCCGCAAAAAGCGTCAGAACCAAAGCGTCTGGATTCTTGGCGAGCAGGCCCCCGCAGCTGAGTACGGCGTCATCTGGATGAGGCGAGAGAACGAGGAGCGGGCTGCTTTCCAGGACTGACACGGGCGCGGGCCAAACATACGCTTTCCGGAGCTATTTGTCCGGGTGCTCGTGTAAGGTCCGCGCGCATGAAGAACCCTGACGTCAAGGCAAGCCAGAACACAGGAATTGCTGCGAGGGCCACTGCCCGCCTGGGCACCGCGCTACTCGCCGGTGGCCTGCTCGGAAGCCTCCTGTTCATGTCCCCTGCGGCCGAGGCTGAGCCTGCCGCCAGGGTGCTCATCAACGGCAAACCCTCGGGTGTCTTCTTCAACGACGGTGATAGTTTTCGAATTCTCAAAGGCCGCAACAAGGGTGGTAAGGCCCGACTGGCTGGCTTCAACACCTTGGAGAGCCACGGCGCCGTGCACCAGTGGGGAACCTGGACGGCTCGCGAGCTGTACCACATCGCCAAGATGGCCACGCTCAATGGTCGCCGCGGCACCTGGAGCTGTCAGTCCGACGGCAAGACCGATACCTACGGGCGCATGCTGATGTTTTGCCCCAGCCTCGCCGAAGATCAGATCCGCAAGGGCTTTGCCCACGCCATGACCGTCACCGACGATCCGTCGCCACCCAATCTCTTGGAGGCACAGCGTGATGCCATCGCCCACAAGCGCGGCATCTGGGCGCATGGCGTCCCCGAATTTGTCTTAACTTCGCTCCACTCCGACGAAGAAGACGTCAATGACCATGGCACCTACAACCGCCTGGTCTCGACGGCAGACGGTCACTCGCTGAAGTGGAAACACGATATCGAGTACAAGGAGTGCCAAAACGTCTGTCTGCAGGTCTACCCCGATCAGCCAGAGCTTTTGCCCGCGCTCGTCGCTCGTCTGAAGAGCGAAGGCGCCGAGCTCATCGGTGGCCTCAGCGATGAGGACATCACCCTCGTCCTCCGCACCTACCAGCACGTGCGCCTGGTCGACCGGCCTGCCCCCAACGAGCATCGCGAGGCCTTGGCCACGCTGCTGGCCAGCTACGCGGATCAGGGCCTTTTCGGCACCGGCGCTGCCAAGGACGGCAGCTGCATGATTCATGTCCCCTTTGAGCGTCGCTACGGTGGAAACCGTGCCGCCTGTCTGAAGAAATAATGACTACACACAAGCAACGCGTCCTGCCCTCGCTCGCGCAGCGTCTTCGCCCCGGTCTGGTGGCGCTGGCTCTGAGCTGGTTCGGCGTGGCCTGGCTCGGAGCGAGCTGTGGCTACGAAGTACCCGCTCGCCCCATCACCGGCTACGAGACCAACGATCAGAACTGTTCCGATGGCTTCGACAACGACGGCGATGGCTTCATCGACTGTCGCGATCCGGACTGTTTCTTCACGACGGGCTTCTGTGGTGAGCAGGTACCTGATATCCCCAATCCGGGCCCAGAAAATACTCTCGAGGCCTGTACCGACTTCGTAGACAACGATGGTGACGGCACCTTTGACTGCGGCGAGGACAGCTGCCGCGGCATCCTCGAGCTGTGCTGTTCCAATGAGAACACCGACGCCAACTGCTCCGACGGTATCGACAACGACCAGAACGGCTTTATCGACTGCGCCGACTTTGGCTGCACCAGTGGCATGTTCGTCACCGTCTGTCAGCCCGGCGGCAACGGCGAGACCGTCTGCGACGATGGTCTGGACAACGACGACGATGGCGAGATCGATTGCGCCGACACCGATTGCGATGGCATCGGCGCATGCATCAGCGGCGAGTTGAGCCTTGCCGAGTGCAGCGATGGCCACGACAACGACGGCAACGGTTTCACCGATTGCAGCGACTTTAGCTGCTCGATGTCGCTGGACGCGGATGTCCTGGCCTATTGCGCCAGCCTGCCCACCGAGGACACCTTGGCCACCTGCATGGACGGCATCGACAACGATGGCAACGGCTTCACCGATTGCGAGGACTTCAGCTGCTCGATGTCGAGCGATCAGAGCATCCTCGATTACTGCGCCAGTCTGCCCTCCGAGACCAGCCTCGCTGAGTGCAGCGACGGCGTCGATAACGATGACAACGGCTTCACGGACTGCCAGGACTTCAGCTGCTCGCAGAGCACTGACGGAACGGTCAAGGCCTACTGCGATGAGCAGTCCGAGGCTAGCTTCGCCAAGTGCACCGATGGCATCGATAACGATGGCAACGGATTCATCGACTGCTTGGACTTCGGCTGCGCCCAGGCCAAAGACTTTGGCGTGCGCCAGGCCTGTCAAGAGAGCCTCGGCTCAACCCCAGCTGACGCCGACCAAAAATGCGCCGACAACATCGACAACGACCTCGATGGCTTTGTCGATTGTGAGGACTGGGACTGCTCCAACAATCCCGACGTGACCGTTTGCACCGGGCCCCGGGTGTGCCAGTAGCGCCCTCGTCGACACCGATCACCCGATTTCCGAGAGTAAAGAAAGTGAAGTTAAAGATGAAACCATCATTTCTGGCCAGCCTCCTGTGTGCGGCCGTCCTGCTCGTTGCCAGCCGTGCGCACGCACAAGAGCAGTGCGACAACGGCATTGATGACGACGGCGACACGGTCTACGACTGCGCCGACGCCGATTGCTTCGAGGACGCCGCTTGCGCCCCCGATGGACAGCCCGAGAACAGCGACAAGCGCTGCGGTGACTGGATCGACAACGACAGCGACGGTCACCTCGACTGCGATGACAGCGATTGTTTCGGCGTTGGCATCAGCATCTGCGAAGGCAGCTGGGACGCCGTCAAGAGCCCCAACAGCAGCGAAGGCAAGACCAGCGCGCCAACCGAAGAGATTCCTCAGCTCGGCGCCGGCATGACCGTCGAAGACCTCATTGGTGTCGGCAGCGACAACGATGGCGAACGCAACGACGTGGTCTGCTCCGACGGCATCGACAACGACGACGACGGTCGAATCGACTGCGCCGACTTTGGTTGTCGCTTCGATCCGACGGTGACCGTGTGTCAGGGCGACCCAGACTTCCGCTTCTCGGTG
>JAHEAK010000369.1 GCA_024642805.1 Kofleriaceae bacterium
GGGCGGCAAGCTGGCCATCACCTTGTCCAAGGATGGCAACCCGGAGATCTACATCATTGACTCCAAGACCGGTAAAACTCTTAAGCGTCTAACCAACAACCGCCACATCGACACCTCGCCCAGCTGGTCGCCAGACGGCAAGGAGATTGCCTTCGTGAGCGATCGCGAGGGCGGTCCGCAGATCTTCGTGATGAACGCGGATGGTTCCAACCAGCGGCGCGTGTCGCTCAATGGTAGCTACAACACCACGCCCACCTGGTCGCCTGCCAAGGGACAGCGCGTGGTCGCCTACACCACTCGTGACGGCAACAACTTCGATATCGTCACGCTGGATCTCAACACCAAGCAGATGGTTCGCATCACCCAAAACGAGGGATCGAACGAAGAGCCGAGCTTTGCCCCCAACGGGCGCGTGCTGGCCTTCTCCTCGGCCAGGCAGGGCGGCGCGGGCATCTACCTTGCCAACGCCGACGGCTCTGGCAATGCGGTGCGCGTCTACAAGGGCTCGGTGACCTCCATCGACTGGGGCCCTGCTCCCAAGGAGTAGCCGGCGAGATGGCCAAATTCGCCAGCGTCGATATCGGCAGCAATACGATTCTACTCCTGGTCGTCGATGATCAGAGTGGCGAGTTGCGCAGCATCGTCGACGAATGCGAGTTCGGTCGATTGAGCCAGGGCCTGGCGAGCAGCAACTGCCTGCATCCCGATGCCATCGAGCGCAGCCTGGCCATCATTGGCCGCTATCGCAGCCTGCTCGACCAGCACCTCATCGACAAGATCGCATGCGTCGGCACCCAGGCCCTGCGCGAGTCTGAGAACCGTCAGGACTTCATCGGAGCGGCGGAACGCATCCTCGGCGCGCGCATCGAGATTATCGCCGGCGAGCGCGAGGCCCAGCTGGTGGCGACCGCCGTGTGTAAGAGTTTTCCCGCTCTTTGTGAGGACGAGCTTGTTACCGTCGATGTCGGCGGTGCATCGACCGAGTTCATCGTCATTCGCCATGGCCAGGTGGTCTCGGTCAAGAGTCTGCCCATTGGCGCGGTGCGACTGAGCGAGAGCTACCTCAAGAGTGATCCGCCAAGCCCAGAGGAGCTGCGCGCTCTCGACGCTGCTATCGACAGCCAGCTTGCCACGCTACAGCTGCCTAGAGGCGCCATCTTGGTCGGTACCGCAGGAACGGCGACCACCATTGCCAGCATTGAGCTTGCCTTGCCCAGCTATCAGCCTCAGCGCATCCACGGCCTCGAGCTGAGCGCCACGCAAGTGGCCCGCACCCTCGCGCGCCTGCATGCCCTCCCCCTTCAAGAAAAAAAACAACTCGTCGGCCTGGAAGCCGAGCGCGCCGATATCGTGGCCGGCGGAGTCGCTATCTATTCGAGAGTGCTGGAGGCGATGGCCAGCAATCGCTTCGTCGTGAGCGACCGCGGTGTTCGCTGGGGTCTGGCATACGAACTCGCCGAGACCTAAGTTACACGTCAAGACTCGCGCTTCTTTGTCCCGTTGCCTGCCACGAGGAGCGAGCGTAGGCTCACTGGCATGCATACACACAAACGCGTCCTAGCGCTCGTGGCGACCCTGGCACTTGGAGTGACAGCGGCCTGCTCCAAGCCTCAACCCGCTAGTGAAGCCCCCAAGCAAGCGGAGGCAACTAGCAACGACGTGGCAGGACTCGCAAAAGAGACACTGCTGGTCATGAAGTTTCACCACGACAATTGAGGTGGCTGCCAGGCGATGGGTCCCATCGTCGAAGAGGTTGCTGCCAACTACGCGGGCAAATCGGTTCAGTTCGTGGTCTTTGATTTCACGAGCGATGACACCAAGGCCGCCGCGCTCGCCAAAGCCAAAGAGCTCGGCGTCGAGGGTACCTACGCAGAACACGCCGGTACCACCGGCTACGCACTGCTCTACGACACCCGCACGCAAAAGGTCATCACGACGCTGAGCGCACGGCAAGACGTCGCTGCCTGGGAAGCCGAGATCGACAAGGCCCTCGGCGGCGCCTAGGAGCGCAGGCTCGTCGGCTGCAGCGGCTCAGTACGAAATGTACGGGCCGTTGCTCTCGTCGCTCGACGAGGCGTCAGCGTCTTCTTCGTCGTCGCCACCGGATCCAAGATCGACTGGCTCTTCGCTTGGAATCGCGTGGAAGATCTTGATAGCCGAAGCGGAGGTTCGAATGGTTGGCGAGATGCGGCGCAGGATCGAGATGATGTTGCGCTGCAAATCCTCGATCTCGGAGACGCTCAGGCCGCCCTTCAGTACTTTTCCGATCCAGCGCTCTTCGGCGAAGGTGCAGATGCGCAGAAACTCGGAGGACTCCCCTTCAAAGTACTTGCGATCGCCTGGCCGTGCCTGCGCCAGGGCCTCGCGGACCTTGCTATCGATCTTGCAACCGAAGAAGAGTTGTTCGTCTTTTTGAAGTTTCATCCCAGTCCACGCGGTGGTTCGGGGTAGAGGATTCGAACCTCTATAGTCAGTACCAAAAACTGATGTCCTGCCTTTAGACGAACCCCGAAGCCGCCAGCAATGCGATTGCTGACAAGTGCAACATTCACAAACTTTAAGGCTGATTGTCAACCATCCCAGGCCTGTACACGAGCTTCAGTCCTTTAGATTTTTGCGGCGAGGGCGCGCGCCAAAACGAAAATCGCCCCGGCAAGTGCCGAGGCGTTTTGGGGTGGCGAAGGACAGGATTGAACTGTCGACTCAGGGCTTATGAAGCCCCCGCTCTACCGACTGAGCTACTCCGCCAAATGCGCGCGAACCCTAGAAGCAACTCGCGTGGAACTCAAGGCCAAAATGCCATGAACTTTCGTCAAAGCGACCAGGCCCTGCTTTGCGGCACATGAGCCGATAAGATCGCGCTCATGAACTTCGCGATGACGGAAGAGCAAGCGCTGCTCACAGCCACGCTGCGGCGCTTTACCGAAAAAGAGCTGCGGACCTGGGCACCCGAGGCGGACCGCCAGGCGCAGGCTCCCGAGCAGCTCTTTAGCAAAGGTGGCGATCTTGGACTCTTCGTCGACGCGGTACCCGAGGACCAAGGTGGCCTCCTCGACGGCCGCTTCGAGCACCTCAGTCGCGCGCTGCGAGGCCTCGAGCTTGGCCGCGGCTGCGCGGCCCTGGCCAGTCTTTTGGAGTGCAACGTCGAACCCGCGCTGGCCATCGCCCGCTGGGGTAGTCCGGCACTGCAGAGCGAGCTCTTCGCGCTGATGGCCGAGGGCGCGCTCATCGCCACCGCGCACGACTCCGAGGGTCGCCTCCGCATCGAAGCCTCGGAGCGGGTGCAAGTGAGCGGCAGCCTCAGTGCCATACCGGCGGGCGCCAAGGCCTCGCACCTGCTCTTGCTCACCGACGAGCTCGTGGCCCTGGTCCCAGCCAGCGCCGCTCGGATCGAGGCCGTTGAGACCTCTGGATGGCGCGCTGGAGCCTGGGCCTCATGGAGCTTTGATGACCACAGCTTGCCAGCCGAACACATTCTCGCGCGCGGGCCAGCGGCCAGGGAGGCACGCGAGCAGATCTTGTCCTGGGCCAACATCAGTCTGGCCGCGCGCGCACTCGGCGTTGCCACCGCCGCCATCGAGTACGCCACCGCGTACGCACAGGAGCGGCATCAATTCGGGCAAGCGATTGCCGACTTCGAATCGATCATCCGCCTGCGCGACAAGAACGAGACCGCGATTCGCGCCGCGCGACTCTTGGTCCTGGAAGCGGCATCACTGGCCGACCGGGACGACCCCACCGCCGTCGACCACGCCAGTCGCGCTCGAGATCTTGCCGGCGACATCGTCACGCGAGCCACGATCGACGCCGTGCAAATCTATGGTGGCTACGGCTTCGTCAATGACTACCCGGTAGAGAAGCTCATGCGCGATGCGCGCGCATTCGAGGTTCTGCACGGCAATGCGGCCTTTCAACGGGTGCTCATGCGCCGCCAGGGAGACAACTAATGGACTTGCTACACAACAATCCCATGCTGCAGGGCGTGCGTCAGATGATGCACGCCTACGCCAAATCGACGATTCGACCGATCGCCGCCCAGCACGATCAGGAAGAGAGCATGCCCTGGGAGCTGATGAAGAGCGCGTCCATGATGGGCATGTCGCAAACCGCCCTGCTCGACACCAACAAAGGTGCGCTCGGGCAGGCCGGGGCTGGCGAGGTCAGTGACGACAAGCCAAAGACCATGGGGCGACTACAGATCGTCGCGGCAGAAGAACTCGCATGGGGCTGCGCAGGTATTTCGCTGGCGCTGGCCGGCTCGGGTCTGGCCTGTACGCCGGTCGCTCGCATGGGCACCGAGGAACAGAAGGCACACTTCCGCGAGGCGATGAAAGGTGTCGACGACAAAGGTCACGTCAAAGTGGCGGCCATGGCCCTCAGCGAGCCATCTACTGGCTCGGATATTTCAGGACTTGCCACCAGCGCCCGCAAGGATGGCGACCACTACGTGCTCAACGGTCACAAGCAGTGGATCACCAACGGCCAGTCAGCCGCCGTCTACGTGGTCTGGGCGCAGACCGATGCCACGCTCGGTCGCGCTGGTGTGCGCGGCTTTCTGGTCACTCGTGACCTGGTGGGCCTGGTGCCTGGTCGCAAGGAAGTAAAGCTCGGCATTCGCGCCTCAGAGACCGCACAAGTGCACTTTGAGGACTGTCGCGTGCACGAGTCGATGATGCTCGGCCACAAGCAACCTAGCGCGGGTCTCGGCGACACCAAGAAGATGCTCGACTCGACGCGGCCCGTAGTCGGCATTCAAGCGGTTGGCATCGCTCGCGCCGCCTACGAGTTCTTACTAGAGCGTATTCGCGGCTGGGAGCTGCACGGTACACCCATGGCCGGGCATCAACACATTGCTTTTCAGCTCGCCGAAATGGAGATGGAAATCGAGGCCTCACGCCACCTGTGCCATAGAGCCGCGTGGATGGCGGACCATCGCCTCGAGAACGTCAAGATGGCTTCCATGGCCAAAGCGCACGCGGCGCGCACCGCGGAAATGGTCACCTCCAAGGCCATGGCCATGCTCGGCGAAGAAGCCCTGCAAGCAGGTCACCCGGTCGAGAAGTGGTATCGCGACGCCAAGATCTTCGACATCTTCGAAGGGACCGGCCAGATTCAGCGGCGCATCATCGCCAAGCAGGCCACGGGCCTGAACGCGACCTGAGAGCGACTTGAGAGCGAGCGGAACGGCTCAGCAGCCAAGCTCGATGAGAAGGCATGGTCCGCCAGCGATGAGGTTGGCGCCCGCCGCTCTGGCCAGTTCCATGGCTCTGGGACTCTCGGCTCCCGGCTGAAGCCAGATATGTGCGATGCCAAGCTCGAGAGCTTCGGCGACCACGGCTTCGCTGATCGCTGGCTGGGTGATGATGCTAATGCCGTGCACGGCCTCTGGAAGTTGCGAGAGCGAGGCTACCGTCGGGCAGTTCTCGATGTTGCTGCCCACTGGATTGACTGCGTAGACGGCCCGCCCCGCTCGCTGGTAGCAGCGCAGCACTCGATTGCCAAACTTGCCGCGATCGGAGGAGGCCCCGACGACAGCGTGGGGAGCGCCTGCGAGAAAAGCCGCGATCGACTCGGTTGTGGACTGCATGCTGTTTCCCTCAGCATAATCGCACTTAGATAAGTCGCCTGCCTAAAGTCCCAAAATGGCAGTCCCGAATTAGAAACGTTAGGATTATCGGTGATGGGGCTTTCGATTGGCATCGATCTTGGCACGACCAACTCGGTGGCGGGAGTTGCGACTCCCGAGGGTGTGCGCCTCGCGCTCGACAAGAATGGCAAGACGATTCACGCCT
>JAHEAK010000370.1 GCA_024642805.1 Kofleriaceae bacterium
CGGCATTCCCAGAGCGCAACCGATGGCTAAGGTCGAGGCTGACCTCGCGGCTCCCAGCAGCAGCGAGAGCGGCCGGCGACGCAAGATGCGCGAGACCTTTCGCTACAGCGGCGCGGTGGCTGTTGCCAAAGCACCGGTGGTCGCGCAACCAGCAAAGAAACAGGCCGCAGCAACCGTCTTTGGCAATCCCTCGGCCAAGCGCCAATACGAAACCTACGCGGCCACGGCGGGTAAGACCATGCCGCTTGGTTTCAAGCTCGAAGCGAGTGAGCGGCGCGTGCTCGACGCCCTTGGCAAGCAGCCAACCATGAGCGCGACCGAGATAGCCAGCCTGCTCGGGGTCGAGGATCCGCTCACATGGATGTCGGCCTTCATGGATAAGCTCGCAGAATATGGCCTCGATTTGGTCACTCCCGGCGACGATCGCGACGGCGAGCCGACCTACGTGCTGAGCCGCTAGCCGGCGTCGAGCGGGCCCCTGCACGTGATGCGTCGGCCGGGCCGGCCTAAGCTGCCAAGCCGCTGGCCTCGCCGCAGATCCCTATGGTACGTAGCCTGCCGCTGCACGCAGCAGGAATCGCCATGCAAGTTCAAATCGAAGAAGTCTCCGCCGTCGAAAAAAAACTCATCGTTGAGGTCCCCTGGGCGTCCATCGACGGCAAACTGGGCAAGTCGTATCGCGACCTGGCCAAGCAAGTTAACCTCAAGGGTTTTCGCAAAGGCAAAGTGCCGCGCAGCGTTCTCGAGCGCATGTTCTCCGAGCGAGTGCACGCCGAAGTAGCCGGCGAGCTGGTTCGCGAATCCTTCATCACCGCGGTTACCGAGCACAAGCTCGATGCTGTTGCTGAGCCACGCGTCGACAGCAAGATCGAGATCACCAAAGGCAAGCCGCTCAACTTCGAAGCCATCATCGAGGTCAAAGGCGAAGTCAAGGTCGAGAACTTCAAGGGCATGGAGCTGAACAAGCGCCCCCTCAAGATCGACCAAGACGACCTGGACCACACGCTCATGCACCTGCGCATGAATCACATGGACCTTCTGCCGATCGAAGGCCGCAATGTGCTCAGCAACGAGGACATGGTGACCATCTCGCTCAAGGGCACCATCGGCGATGACGAAGTCGAGCGCCCAGAGCTCAACCTCGATCTCGGCGACGATCATCACGAGCCGCTTCCAGGTATGCACGCCGCCCTCATCGGTCTCGCTCTGGATGCCAAGGATGTCGACATCGAGATCCAGATTCCCGAAGATCACAAAGAGGAGCAGATTGCCGGCAAGCTCGCCAAGTTCACCATCTCGGTGATCGACGCCAAGCTCAAAGACCTGCCCGAGCTCACCGACGACTTCGCCAAGGACACCGGCAAGGCCGAGACCATGGACGAGCTGCTCGCCGAGATTCGCAAAGAGGCCGAAGAGCGCCAGATCCAGCAGATCACCCAGGAGCTCAATCAGGCGGCCATCGATGAGCTGGTCAAGCGCAACCCGATCGCGGTTGCTGGCGCGCTTACCGAGCGCGTCATTCAAAACCGCTTCCAGCGCTTGCAGCAAATGATGGGCATGCCTCCCGGCCAAAACGGCGGTCCGCCTCTCGACGAAGACACTCGCCAGCATCTGGCCAAGGGTGCCGAAGACGAGGTTCGCGGTCAGCTCTTGCTCGACGCCCTTGCCGACAGCGAGAAGCTGGAAGCCTCCGACGAAGACGTCGACGCACGCGTGGCCGACATCGCCAAGCGCAGCGGCAAGACGGCCGGTCGCCTGAAGGCCGAGATGGCTCGCGACGGTCGCCTCGACAACATTCGCTTCCAGCTGCGCCAGGACAAAGCGGTCGCTCTGCTCATCGAAAACGCGACCGTCACCGAGAAGGAGCCCGAGCCGGGCGAGCACTCGGATCACGATCACGATCACTAGAGAGCGGCAGCGCGCGCACCGAGAGAGTGCGTGCGCGCGCGAGCAAATGGCCTCGGTCTGAGCTATGTTCAGACTGATGCGCCAGCGCCGATGCCTCCCAATTCTCCAGAGGAACTTGGAGGGATCGTTTGCGCACGCCCCAGGGCCAGCATACATTGATCCGGTATGAACCGACCCTTTTCGACGCCGACCTCCAACGTCATGATCCCGACTGTCATCGAGCAGACCCACCGCGGAGAGCGCGGCTGGGACATCTTCTCCCGCCTGCTAAAGGATCGCATCATCTTCCTCGGCACCGCGATCAACGATGATGTCGCCAACATCATCATCGCGCAGATGCTCTTTTTGGAGTCCGAAGAGCCCGAGAAGGACATCATGGTCTACATCAACTCCCCCGGTGGTCACGTCACCGCGGGCATGGCCATCTACGACACCATGATGTACGTGCGTTGCGACGTGGCGACGATTTGCATGGGCCAGGCAGCTTCCATGGGCGCGTTTTTGCTGGGCGCCGGTGCCAAGGGCAAGCGCTACGCTTTGCCACACTCGCGCATCATGATCCACCAGCCACTGGGCGGCTACCAGGGCCAGGCCACCGACATCGACATCCACGCCAAAGAGATCCTGCGCACGCGCGACTCGCTCAACCAAATTTGGGCCACCCAAACCGGTCAAAACATTGACCGTATCAAGAATGACACCGAGCGCGATTATTTCATGAGCCCCGTCGAAGCCAAGAGCTACGGTATTATCGATGAGGTCATCGAGCACAAGAAGGCCAAAGCCGACTAGCCCTCGACACCCGCTCGAGGGCCGGTCCCTCGAGCCTAGCTTCACAGCTAGCGCAACCAACCCCAGCGAAGCAGGACGATGTGGCAGAACCAACGGAAGACACCAGCAAGAACTCCAATCTGACCTGCTCCTTTTGCGGCAAATCGCAAAAGGAAGTCAAAAAGCTCATCGCTGGGCCAACGGTGTACATCTGCGACGAGTGCATCGGCCTGTGCAACGACATCATCGCCGAGGAGATCGAGAAGGAAGAGCAGACCTTTTCCTTGGAGAGCATTCCCAAGCCCGCCCAGATCAAAGAGGTGCTCGACGAGTACGTCATCGGTCAAGAGCGCGCCAAGAAGATCCTCGCGGTAGCGGTTCACAACCACTACAAGCGCATCGACGCCATGATGAACGCCGACAGTTCAGATGACGACGACGAGAACGAAGTCGAACTGCAAAAGTCGAACATCCTTTTGCTCGGGCCGACGGGCTCTGGCAAGACCTTGCTAGCACAGAGCCTGGCGCGCATCCTCAACGTGCCCTTCGCCATCGCCGATGCCACCAACTTGACCGAGGCTGGCTACGTCGGCGAGGACGTCGAGAACATCATCGTCTCCTTGCTGCAAAACGCCGATCACGACATCGAGCGCGCCCAGCGCGGCATCGTCTACATCGACGAGATCGACAAGATCGCCCGCAAGAGCGACAACCCCTCGATCACCCGCGACGTGAGCGGCGAGGGCGTGCAGCAGGCACTGCTCAAGATCATCGAGGGCACGATCGCCTCGGTACCGCCCAAAGGTGGCCGTAAGCACCCGCAACAGGAGTTCTTGCAGGTCGACACCACCAACATCCTCTTCATCTGTGGCGGCGCTTTCACCGGTCTCGAAGAAGTCATCGAGAACCGCGTCGGTCAGAAGCTCATCGGTTTTGGCGCGGCCATGAAGCCGAGCGTGGCCCAGGTCGACAAGTGGCAGCTGATGCAGGAAGTGCAGCCGGAAGACTTGCTCAAGTACGGCATGATCCCCGAGTTCGTCGGCCGCCTTCCGGTCATCGCGCCGCTCCACGAGCTGTCCAACGACGCGCTGGTCGACATCCTGACCAAGCCCAAGAACGCGCTCATCAAGCAGTATCAAAAGCTCTTCGAGATGGACGGCGTCAAGCTCAAGTTCACGCGCGGCGCTATGTTCAAGGTCGCCGAGCTGGCGCAAAAGCACAAAGCCGGTGCCCGAGGTCTGCGAGCGATCTTGGAGTCCGCTCTGCTCGACATCATGTACGAGACGCCGGGTCAAAAGACCATCAGCGAAGTCATCGTGAATGAGGACGTGATCGAAAAACACGGCGCCCCGATGATTAGCTACGAGAAGCAAGCCAAGTCGGCCTGAGCTTCCTACCTAGATGAGCAGCGCTCTCGGCAAGCACTCTGGGCAGCCCATCACTTGCAAAACGATCCGCCGCCGGTGCAAGCACCCGGCTGCCATCGCTGCTAGTAGAGAGCTGCGCCATCCCAGTGCGCGACCGCTTCGGGTCGCAAGTGCGGGGGAACCGCTGCCCGAAAGCGCTCGTCCTTGCGCTCCATCGATTCAATGGCGCGGAAGAACTTGTTGCTGGTCGATTCGTCGATGGTGGACTCGAAGTACTCATCTGCGTTCATAGTGAGATGTGCTAGTGCAGGTCGGAGGCCAGGAGCCCGGCACAGATACATCGCGCACTTGTGCATACATGACCCTTCCTCTGGGGGCGAGCTGCCCGGTTCTCCAGGTCCCCGCTGGGGTTCATCAGCACCTGCATTCTCCTTCGAGGCGCCAGTGCCCAGTGTTACGCTTACTTGGCACATGAGCTCGGATCGGCAGGACCAACGACACGCCACCGTGCTGGAGGTGCGCTTTTCCAGTGCCAGCGAATTTGTCAGCGAATACGCCGAAAACCTCAGTGCAGGTGGGCTCTTCGTTCGACGAGCCCACAACCTGGAACCGCTGAGTGAAGTCGACGTCGAGATCAATCTTCCCGGAAGTGGTCGCTTTGTAGTTAGAGCTCGCGTTGCCCACGTTCTCGATGCGGATACCGCCGCTCGCTACAACCGCCAGCCAGGCGCGGGCATGCAGCTTGTGAAGACGCCGGCTGGATTTCAGGATGCACTGATGGAGCACCTTGGGCGTCTGGGGCGTCGGCGCGACTCTCTGGTATTGGTCGAAGACTCTGCGTGCGACACGGTCTTGTCGACGGCTGGCTTTCGCACCGAGCTTGCGGAGCTCGACCGGATCGTCGAGCGAACGATTGGCAGCAAGCTGCTCGCCATCGTCGTCAATCGACCTTCGGCCAAGGCCTTTCGCGATGCCATCGCCATCTCACCAACGCGCATCCCGGTCATCGGCTGCAACGTGGCGGTGGACGAAGAGCCACTGCTCGCCGAGCTCGACCGACTGGTCACTGCTCGGCCGGGATAGCGCGCGATTGATAGGCTGACCTCGGCGCAGTGCGGGGAACTACTCGGTGTCGAGCGTAGGCCTGCCCGGCGCGGCGCGGGGAACTACTCGGCGTCGAGCGTAGAAGCCGAAAAAGCCGAAAGCCTAGAAGTAGAAGAGGCCGATTTCGAGGGCCGAGGCATTCACGTTGTCACGGGCATTCTTGTAGCCCTCGATGGAGAAGCTAACGCGCGCATCGACATGGAAGTGGGATCGCTGAAAGAAGACCCATCCAACGCCGATTCCGAAGGCGGCACCGTGAAACTCGGTGAGCATGAAATCATCGACGTAGGTGCGATAGCTCGCCGAGGCGACGGTGCCCTTGGTCCACAAGGTTGGCGCCAACCAGTAGAGCGCGCTAACGCCTTGCTTGTTGTTGGTGATGCGGAAATCGCCGTCACTGTGTCGACCACCCCAAAGCTCGGCAAGCAGCGCGACCGACCCGGTGAGGTAGCCGCCGAAGCTGAAGCTATAGTTGAGGGTGCTGGCGGCCTCTTGGCCCGCGGCAACGCTGCCGAGTCCAAAGGCGGCTCCACCCATCAGACCCGATCGCGAGTGCGCGGGCGCGGGCGCGGGCGCGGGCAGGATCGGGTAGGCAGGAAGGAGCGCGTCATCGCTACCACCGGGCGATGGCTGGGCCGCAA
>JAHEAK010000371.1 GCA_024642805.1 Kofleriaceae bacterium
CTCGAGTCACGCACCGTAGAACTGCAGGCCAACCAGTTTCGCAGCCTCGAGCTCGACCTGCGCGCGAGCGGCGATGTCCCTGCCGACGCGGGCGCGGGAAGCGACACCGGCAAGGACACCGGCAAAGACACCGGCAAGGACACCGGCAAAGACACCGGCAAAGACACCGGCAAGGACACCGGCAAAGACACCGGCAAGAACACCGGCAAGGACACTGGCAAGCGCCCGGCCCGAGAGCCAGGCCTCTTGGCGGTACGCACCAGTCCCTACTCGGTGGTCTTTCACAAAGGTCGCAAGCTTGGCACCACGCCACTTGCCAACCTGCAGCTAGAACCTGGCCGCTACAAGCTGACCTTCAAAAATCCCAACCTCAAGACGGTCACGCGCACCGTGATCATCAAAGCGGGCAAGACCACCAAGCTCGATTTCTCGCTCGAGTAGTCAACCTGGCGGCCCTGCCCGCCCACGGAGCGCAGGGCGAGGGCTCTTAGCTGAGTCGGTGCGTGGAGTTGATGACGCGGACCGTGCCGGATTGCGATCGCATGACCATCGACTGGGTGCTGCAACCGCCGCCGAAGAACTTCACGCCGTCGAGGAAGTAGCCCTTGGTGACGCCGGTTGCCGCAAAGAGCACGTGGCCGGCCGCCAACTCGTCGATCATGTAGATTCGATCGCCGTCCTCGATGCCCATGGCCCGACCGCGCTCGCGTTCCTCGGGGCTGCGCCAGCGCAAGCGCGCCTGCATCTCACCGCCCACGCAGCGAAGGGCCGCCGCCGAGATAACACCTTCGGGTGCGCCACCGGTGCCAAAGAGCACATCGATGCCGGTCTCCTCCTTGACGGTCATGATGGCGCCGGCAACGTCGCCGTCACCGATGAGTCGAATGCGCGCGCCGGCCTGACGAACCTCACCGATGAGATCCTGGTGACGATCGCGATCGAGAATGATCGCAGTCAGATCGCGAACGCCCTTGTTCTTGGCCTTGGCGATGCGCTCGAGGTTCCAGGTCCAGCTCTCGCGAAGATCAATGACACCTCGACAATCCGGGCCAACGGCGATCTTCTCCATGTAGGTATCGGGCGCGTTTAGGAACTGGCCTTCCTCCGCCATGGCGATGACGGCCAGCGAGTCGGGCGCGCCCGTGGCACACAGATTGGTGCCCTCGAGAGGATCGACCGCGATGTCCACGCGGGGCGATCGATCGTCGTCATAGGCCCAGCCACCGCCGACCTTCTCGCCGATGTAGAGCATGGGGGCCTCGTCGCGCTCGCCCTCGCCGATAACGACGGTTCCGCGAATATCGATCTTGTCGAATCGCTTGCGCATGGCCTCGACGGCCAGGTGGTCTGCGTGGTCACGCTCGCCACGCCCCATGTCACGTGCCGCGGCCATCGCGGCGGCTTCCGTGACTCGAACGACTTCCAGTGCAAGGTTTCTATCCATGGCGTCCTCGCCGCCAGTCTACCGACTTTCGGCTGCTGTGCTGGACTCGGACTCCAATATTGCCAAAAGCTCGGCTGGAATTCGGCGCGGTCGCCCGCCCTCCGGATTTACGCACGCGTGCACCGTGTAGCCATCGACGAGGAAGCGGCCGTCTACGTGCACCTTGTAGCCAAATCGCAGGGAGGCCGCGCGAATCTCATCCACCTCGATCGTCACCGCTAGCAGATCTTCGTAGTGGGCCGGCGATCGGTAGCGACAGTGCGATTCCACGACCGGCAAGGCCACTCCCAGAGCCAGCATGTCGAGATTGGACTTGCCGTGCGCACGCAAGAGGGCGGCACGAGCGGCCTCGAAGTAGCGATAGTAGTTGGCGTAGTAGACGATACCCATCTGATCGGTATCGCCGAAGATGACTCTGACGTCGTGAATCACGAGGCCAGTCTTGCACACCTCTTGCTCAGCTCGCGAGTCGGATCGTCATCGTGGGCGCAGATGTGAGCGCCGTGCTGTCGATTGCGCTCAGCGCCGCGCGCAGACGTCCCTCTTGCGTCTTGTGCGTGAAGGCGATGACCGAGACCTGCGCGTTGGGTCCGCGCTCGCCTCGTTGCAGAAGCTCGGAGATCGAGATGCCGTGCGCACCGAGTACGGTGGTGAGTTGCCCGAGCACGCCTGGCCTGTCTTCGACGGAGAAACGCAGGTAATAGCGTGTCTCGACCTTTTCAATCGGCAGAATTTCTCTGGATTCCAAGGACTGCTGGGAGCGCATGGGCTTAGAGCCGGTGACGCCAGCGCAGATGTTGCGAGCGACCTCGATGAGGTCCGAGACCACCGACATGGCCGTCGGCATCATGCCGGCACCAGCGCCGTAGTACATGGACGCGCCCAAGGCGTAGCTGTTTACGTAGAGGGCGTTCTTGGTGTCTGGGACGTCAGCCAAGAGCCAGCTGGCCGGAATCATCGTCGGGTGCACGCGCAGATCGATGCCCTCTGGATAGCGGCGGCCGAGAGCGAGCGGTTTGATGACGAAGCCAAAATCCTTGGCCATCTGGTAGTCGATGGCTTCGAGCGACTCGATACCCTCGACGTAGATCTTGTCGAGATCGACGCGACAATCGAAGGAGAGCATAGCCAGGATGGCCAGCTTGTGGGCTGCGTCGCCGCCGCCGATGTCGAGAGTTGGATCGGCCTCGGCGTAGCCCTGCTCCTGCGCTTCCGCCAGGACCTCAGAAAACTCGCGCCCTCCTTTGGCCATGGCCGTGACGATGAAGTTGGAGGTGCCGTTGACGATGCCAGCAATCGACTCGATGCGATCGGAAGCGAGGCCCTCACGCAGGGTGCGGATGATGGGAATACCGCCACACACGGCGGCTTCGTAGTAGATGTCGACACCAGCTCGCTCGGCGGCCGCGTAGATTTCGTCGCCGTGTACCGCCAGCAAGGCCTTGTTGGCCGTGACGATCTGTTTGCGCTTCGCGATGGCGCCAAGCACCAGGTCGCGGGCCTTGGTGACCCCGCCAATGAGCTCGCAGACGATTTCGATGTCGTCGCGAGCGCTGATGCCATCGACATCCGTGGTCAAGATGGCTGGATCAACATCGACGCGTCTCTCGCGATCGACGTCGCGAACCGCCGCGGCTTTGATGACGAGTTTGGCGCCCAGCCTGGCCTCGATGGCTTTTTCGTTGTCGGCCAGCAAGCGAACAACGCCTGCCCCGACATTGCCCAGACCAAGCAGACCGACACCGATTTCACGCATGCCGAAGTCTACGATGCGCCGGTTGGGTAGGAGAAGTGCTCAGCGACGACCAGCCAGTTATCACCTGACTTTTGAAAAATCAGACTGAGTGTGCCCGTCTCGGTGACGCTGGTGGCGTCGTCACCGACCGTAATCTCCAGGCTGGTGGTGGCCAGAGCCGATGAGCCGCCCAGATCCTGCACGCTGGTGTCCTTGATGGTCATTCGAACCTTGCTCGCGCCACTGAGCCGCTCAGCCAGATGGGCCTCCACTTGCGACCAGCCGCGAAAGAGACGTCCTTGATAGACCAGGCTGAGGTCCAGGTCGTGGCTGTAGATCGCGGCCAGCGCCTCGACCGAGTGCACTTCATAGGCCTGCCGATACTGCTCGACGGCTCCCTGCACGGCCTTGACGACGTCCTCGCCCGGCTCGTTGGTCGTGGGCTCTTGCACCGGTCCAACGGCACGGGAACCGCAAGCGCTCATGAGCAAGACAAGGAGGAGGGCAAGGACACGAGACATGCCTCCTATCTATCACAGAGCGCGATCACGCACATTGCCAAAGCGAGGACGCCACTGGGAGCGCGGAATCCCAGGTCACAGCGAATCGGGGACTTGTGGTGTGACCGTTGAACTTGGCAACACGACTTTGCCAGCGTTGAGGCTGGTCGCGGCGGGAGCCATTGCATACCCTGGCGCGGCATCCACCGGAGAACGATCATGACTGAAATTCTGATGATTCACGCCCGCGAGATTCTCGATTCGCGCGGCAACCCAACCGTCGAAGCTGAAATTGTCCTCGAGGGCGGCGTCTCTGCGCGTGCCATCGTGCCCTCGGGCGCTTCCACTGGTGAACACGAAGCCGTCGAGCTGCGCGACGGTGATGCCAAGCGCTTCCTCGGCAAAGGCGTCTTGAAAGCCGTCGACAACGTCAACAACCACCTGGCCCCCGAGCTGGTTGGACTCGACGCCAGCGATCAGTCGCTCATTGATCGGGTGATGCTGGAAATAGACGGCAGCGCCAACAAGGGCAAGCTGGGCGCCAATGCCATTCTTGCCGTGTCCATGGCCTGCGCGCGCGCAGCGGCTGCGGCTCACGACTTGCCGCTCTACCGCTACCTGGGCGGCGTCGGCGCCTGCACCCTGCCCGTTCCACTGATGAACATCATCAATGGTGGAGCGCACGCCGACAACAACCTCGATATTCAAGAGTTCATGATCGCTCCGGTTGGCCTGCCAAGCTTCGGCGAGGCACTGCGCGCTGGTGTCGAGACCTTTCACCACCTCAAGAAGCTGCTCAATGCCCAGGGCAAGGTCACGGCGGTTGGAGACGAAGGCGGTTTCGCCCCATCGATGGACAGCGCCGAAGACGCCATGTCGATCATCATGGAGGCCATCACCAAGGCCGGCTACAAGCCCGGCAAGGATATCTACCTGGCACTCGATTGTGCGGCCAGCGAGTTCTACGACAAGAAGGCCAAGTGCTACCGCTACGGTGGCAAAGAGCTCGACTCGGCCGGCATGAACGCGATGTATGGCGAGATGGCCAAGAAGTTCCCACTCATTTCCATCGAGGACGGTCTCGACGAGAACGATTGGGACGGCTGGAAGAATCTCACCGAGCAGCTCGGCAGCAAGCTACAACTGGTCGGTGATGACTTGTTCGTCACCAACACCGAGCGCCTGGTCAAAGGCATCGAGTCCAAGACCGCCAACTCCATCCTCATCAAGGTCAATCAGATCGGCACTCTGACCGAGACCATGGATGCGATCCGCACGGCACAGCATGCAAAGTACACGACGGTGATTTCGCATCGCAGTGGTGAGAGCGAAGATGCCTTCATCGCCGACCTGGCGGTGGCAACCAACGCAGGGCAGATCAAGACCGGCTCGGCGTCGCGATCGGATCGGATTGCCAAGTACAACCAGCTCCTGCGCATTGCCGACCAACTCGGCCCCGATGCTCGCTACGCTGGCACCAGCGTTCTGCGCAGCTAAGCTAGATTGGGTTCGCGCTCGCCTCTCGAAAGGGGGCGGGCGTTTTCATTTCCGGGACGTGGAACGGTGGGCGGGTGAGGACCGATGGTCGGGCGCTTGCCTTCGGAGCTAGGTATTATACCTAGAATCACGGCGCGTTCGGGTCGGGCTTTGACTGCTTCGGTTGGCTTGGTTCGGGGGTGGCTCGGGTGGGTGGCTTGGGAGGGTGGCTCGGGAGGGTGGCTCGGGGCGTGGAGCGGCTGCGCTTCGGCGTAGGCTCTCGCCGCAAGGGTCGGGCCGATGCCCGCGAGTACTCCTGCGCCAGGATGCATTCGGGGAGCGGCTGCGAGATACCCCGAGCATAGCCACTCCCCGCCCCAGCCCCGCGCCGAGCCCCGCACGCCCTTGCCCCCACCGAGCGGACCCGACAGACGCAGAGGCCTGCCCTCGAAGCGAAACGACCCCCCGGGGCGCCAGGCCGAAGGCCAGCGCCGAAGCGACCCCTCGGGGCGCAAGGCCGAAGGCCAGCGCCGAAGCGAAGCGCCCCCCCTCGGGGCGCCAGGCCGAAGGCCAGCGCCGAAGCGCACCCCCCGGGGCGCCAGGCCGAAGGCCAGCGCCG
>JAHEAK010000372.1 GCA_024642805.1 Kofleriaceae bacterium
AGGGCCACTCCGCGCCGCCGAGCCACGCGATCGGGATGGTCGCTCGGCGCTGCGGTCGACCTGTTCGACGGACTTGGCTTGTCCCTAGAAGCAACAGGACTCGTTGACGGCGTTGCAGCTGCCGATGGCCGCCGTTGTCATTCCGTACTCGAACTCGCAGCTGGGCGCGGCCGAAGACCACCACGAGGTCAGGCACTGGGCGCCGAAGATCTCACAGCTCGAGGGCTGGGGCTGGGGCTGGGGCTCAGGCTCGGGCTCGGGCTCGGCCCGCGGTAGACAGCAGGACTGGTTGAAAGCAGCGCAGCTGCCTTCGCCGGTGACCAGGCCAAACTCATTCTCGCAGCTGGGGGAGAAGGTCGGGAACATGGAGGAGTTCAAGCACTGGCCACCTTCGTCGGCGCAGCTGAGCGCGGGCTCCGGGACCACGCAGCAGGATTGCGCGAAGGACTCGCAGCTGCCTTCGGCGTTGATGAGGCCAAAGTCATTCTCACAGCTCGGGGCCGTAGTTGGAAACATGGGCGAGCTGAGACACATACCTTGAAGCTCGGCGCAGGTGGCGAAACCATCGGCCTTGCCATCGGCGCCATGCGCGGATTGCGGGTCGACGCCTTGATCCACACAGGCTGGCAGTGCCAGAGCGACGCTAAGAGTGAGAGTGATGTGCGAAAAAGTAGAAGTAATAGACATGGGATAATTTCCTGATCTTGGGGTTGGCCTGATTGGCGCTTGCCTGAGTTGGCGTTTGCTTGGGTTGCGATTTGAAGAGGCTCGAGATGCCGGATGGGCACCTTTCAATCGGTAGAGCGAGAGCTCCGCTTCGATTGCGGCTTTTCTTCGAAAAAGAATTCCGCCGGCCCGTGGCACCGAAAAAGCCAGCCAAAATGCTGACATCGCGCGCGTCCCGCTTGGCAACACGGTCGCCTCTCGCCGTCGAGGCTGGACGGCCTGGAGCAGGCGCGGCACGTTGGTCGGGCCTTTGCCATTCGCTTGCACGATGCACTGGCGAGTCTGGCGTCCTCAATGCGACGGCGGCGAAGTCCGTACCTCGCCGCCAAGAACCAGATCTAGGAATCATCCAGTGCCCCGCCTACTCCATCGATTTGCGAACGTGCGACCTACCGGTGTTTGGCAAGGCTGTACGGGTCTGGAACCGGGGAAGGGTCCTGGTGCTTTGCCGCCAACGCTTTGAGATCGGGTCCAGCCACATAGTGGCGACCACGCTTTTCGCCGATAGCTACGAGTATCCCGGCGTCTGCCAGCTGCTTTAGGTCGCGACTGGCGAGGTTCATCGACACGTCAGCCTCGCGTCGATAGTCCTCGTTCCGAACCACATAGTTCAGAGCCGCATTGACGACCGGAGCCCCTGCACGATCAGGTAGTCGCCTCGCATGCAGCATCTTTTCCACGGCGTCATAGACTTGCGCGACACGCTCGAGTCGACGGTGCACGCTGGTGGCCTGACGAAAGTGAGCGGTCAGGCAGAATCGAACCCACGGCAGTGCCTTGTTCTTGGGCTTCCAGCTGCCTTGTCCAACATCAGCCAGCACCTGGTAGTAGGCACCTGTGTTGCGACCGAGGTACTCTTCGATGCTCGAGAACGTGCCATTCATGATGCCACCTCGGGCTAGCACAAGCGTTTGGAGGCATCTTGCCATCCTGCCATTACCATCCGAGAATGGATGAATCATGACCAAGTTTAGGTGGGCCATCGCCGCGCGAATCATGCGCGTAGGCGCTATGGCGTCCTCAGCAGTAAGTGACTCACAGAGTTCACTCATCAGCGCTGCAACATCGCTGGCGCGCGGGCCCTCGTAGACCGTTTCGCCAGAAAGATTGTTCTTCACATAGATGGCACCTGGTCGCCAACGCCCCGGGTTGCGACCATCCTCAGCCCTGGCAATAAGAAAATGAAGAGACCGAATGAGGTCGCTGGAATATTGAAAGTCAGGAGCGTTCGCGAGAGTCAGCACGTAGTCCATGGCCTCGCGATAGTTCACAACGTGTCGCCAAGAAGTCTCATCCGTTTGTTCGGGCCGCTCGCCGTCAATCGCGGCCAATGCCGCCTCGGCGCTCACGTTGTAGCCCTCGATGCTATTTGAGCCCTGAATCGCTCTGGCTCGCGTGTTTTTCGCCAACCACCCCGTCCACTTCGTGGGTCTTGCTTCGAGATTGCGATTGAGCTCGACCCACAACTCTCTAATCATGGAGAGAACTTCTTCATCCAAGACTTCAAGGGTTGGGGCTTGATAGATCATGGCAATAAGGTAATTACCAATCGACATCTAGTCAATTAGTAATTGACTACTTGCCCGACGAGAACACGGTCGCCTCGATCTCCCAAATCGACGAGGCGATCGAGTCGCCCACGCTGGTGGTCTTCATGGTCGTGGATCAAGTCAAATTCGGGATCAGAGTAGCAAGCACCGTTGATCATGAATTGATGCAAGTGAGAGCACTCCCATCCCATGGCATCTTGGATGTTTGCGTGAAGCTGGGCGAGGGTCTTCGCATCCAGGGAACATCTGCATGTCACGTTGGGCGCGAATCCGACTCTTCGCGATCTGCCGGCAGAGCAGATCGTGCCCAGATTGGCCGACAGGGGCCAATACCTGGCATCTGAGTCGACGATCGTCAGCCAGTGTTGGCCGCATGCCGTCACCCCGCACCGAGCACTACCTACAGCCCGAGCACGACCTCCACCGGCGTGCTCGAGTTGCTCGTGCCACCATTGCCGAGGCGGCCGGAGCCTCCGTTGCCCCAGCACCACAGGGAGCCGTCGAGTTTGGTGCCGCAGCTGTGGTTGAGGCCTGCGGAGACGGTGGCCCAACCGGTGCCGACGAACTGGGGAATGTTCGCACCCAAAGTGGAGCCTGTGCCGAGTTGACCGTCGGCGGCAGCGCCCCAGCAGTAGAGCGAGGAGTCAGCGGCGATGGCGCAGGCGTGTCGACCGCCGGCGCTCACTTGCACCCACGAAAGTGAGGGACCGACTTGCGAGGGCTCGAGCACCGAAGCGCTCTGACCGTCGCCGATCTGTCCCCAGATGCCAAAGCCCCAACACCAGAGCGATCCGCCCGCGCGCAGACCGCAGCTGAAGCTATCGCCGAGCTCAAGGGCGCTCCAATCGCCGGAGCCGTCGGCAAAGACCATGGTGTTCTTGTTGGCGAGCTGGCCGTTGCCGAGCTGACCGGCGGCACCGGCGCCGCCGCAGTGGATGTTGCCGTTAGAGCGAATGGCGCAGGTGTGGCCTGTGCCAGCCTCGGCGGCGACGAAGCCGGCACCGGCATAGGAGGGCGCGCTGCTGCTGTTGTTGGTGCCGTTGCCGAGCTGGCCGCTGGCGTTAGAGCCGGCGCACACCAGGGCACCCGTGGCTTGCACGGCGCAGCTGTGATCGTGCCCGGCGGAAACTGTGATATCGGCGCTGCTGCTGCCGGAGATGTAGTTGAAGTGCACGGGCGCGGCCGAGGTCACGAGGGTACCGTTGCCGAGTTGCCCGGATGTGTTGCGGCCCCAGCACCAGGCCTCTTCGCTGGTGCGCACGCCACAGGCGTGATCGGAACCAACCGAGAGGCTCAGCCAATCGCTAGCGCTGCCCATCTGCACCGGCGAGGTCTCGATGCCAAAGGCTGCGCCGTTTTCGCCGAGCTGGGAGTACTGGTTGCGTCCCCAACACCAGATGGTGTTGTCGCTGCGCAGCGCGCAGCTGTGCTCATCACCGGCCCCAACCGCGACCCAGCTCGATGCCTGCTCGCACTCGCCGCAGGACAAAACGCCACCGCAGCCGTCGTTGCCACTGCCGCAGCTAATGCCGAGCGATGTGCAGGTCGCGGGGACGCACTGGCCTTCGCCCTCACACTGTCCAGCCGCCGTGCACACGCCCTGGCTACAGGTGCCGCATGACACGCCACACACCGGATCGGGCCCGCACTCGATGCCCGTGCACGAGGCCGAACAGCACTGCGCATCGTCGTAGCCGGCGCAATCGGCGCGACACTGCAGCGCGCCTGCGCCCAGACCAAGACTCTGGCAGCTGGCGCCAGCGAGGGCCGCGCCGTCGCAGACTTCGCTCTCGCTGACCACACCGTCGCCGCAGCCTGGAGGGATAATGATGCCGGCGTCGGCGTTGCCATCGGCGCCCTGGTCGCCGCTGCCGCCCCCTTCGCAGGCGGCCAGACCCAGGCTGAGAACAAAGCTAAGAACAATACTTACCTTGCGATCCAACATCAGTGCACCTGAATCGGGCTGAGGCTACTTGCTGAACCGGCGCCCAGCTGGCCGTAGGCGTTGTCGCCCCAGCAGTACAGGCTCTTGTCGGTGCGCAGCGCGCAGGTGTGCGAGTAGCCGCCTTCGACACTCGAAAATCCGCTGCCGATGAAGGTCGGCACGCTGCGATTTGTCAGAGTGCCATCGCCAATCTGGCCGGCGTCGTTGGCGCCCCAGCACAGGAGGTTGCCGTTGGTCTTGACGCCGCAGGTATGGGCATCGCCAAGGCCCATGGTCGCCCAGTCGCTGAGACCATCGACGTAGTCGGGGATGATTTCGGGGTGCGGGCTGGAGCCGAGCTGGCCGAACTGATTGCTACCCCAACAGACCAAGAGGCCCGTGAAGCCAAAGCCGCAGCTGTGGGCACCGCCGGTAAAGACGTTGCTCCAAAACCAGTTGCTCTCGGGTTTGGTCACCGAGCTCATCTCGGCGTTGGGCGCGCCCGAGTTGATGCCGAGCTGCCCGGAGGTGTTGAGGCCACCGCAAAAGAGCGAGGTGCTGGTGGTATTCGAATAATACCTACAGCTGTGGCCGCCGCCGACGGCGATAGTGGCCGGGCTGCCCGCGTAGGTCGGCGTGTTGATGTCGCCGGTGATGCCGTCGGCAATTTGCTGTTGGTCGTTGTTGCCGAAGCAGCGCCAGGCAAACATCGAGGTGTCAAAGGCGCAGCTCGATGCGTAGCCGAGGGCCACTCGCGACCAGGTCGCTTGCCCTTCGATGAGGGTCGGCGTCGAGCGATCGGTGCTCGTGCCATCGCCGAGCTGCGACGCGCCGTTGTCGCCCCAGCAGTAGAGGTGATCGTATTGCACGCCGCAGGTGTGCATGCCGCCGGTGGCGACAGCGGTCCAGCCGAAGGACACACCGACGCGGGTTGGCGTCGAGATCGATCCGCCCGCCGTGCCGAGACCGAGCTGGCCTTCCACGTTGCGTCCCCAGCACCACAGAGAACCGTCTTCCTTTAGCGCGCAGGTGTGGAAGGAGCCGGTGGCAACCTTAGACCAGGCAACGGTGGCTGCGCCGCCGCATTGATTGGGTACGCCGCCGCCGCCGCAGGTATCGGTGCCCGTGCAGCCGCCGCAATTGAGCGCGTTGCCACAGCCGTCATCGACGACGCCGCATTGTGCGCCAATGGCCGAGCACGAGAGCGGTGTGCACTGGCCTTCGCCGCATTGATTCGGCGTTTGCGCGCCGCAGTTGAGACCGCCGCTGCAGCTTCCGCAGCTCAATGTGCCACCGCAGCCGTCTTGCACGATGCCGCACTGCGCGCCCGCCGCCTGACAGGTGGTCGGAACGCAATCGCTTGGCTCGCAGTGACCGGCGGCATTGCAGGTACCACCCTGGCAGCTGCCGCAGGGGGCACCGCACACGGGATCCAGACCGCACTCGCGATTGCCGCACTGTGGAGCGCAGCAGCCCGCGGTGTCGTAGTCAGTGCAATTGTCGGCGCAGCTCAGCACGCCGGCACCGAGGCCGGTGTCGGCGCAGCTCATGCCAGCGAGGTCGGC
>JAHEAK010000373.1:0-1127 GCA_024642805.1 Kofleriaceae bacterium
GTCGTTGGTCGACATGTCGCCGTCGACGATGATGGCGTTGTAGGTGGCGCGCGTCGCCGCGGCGAGAGCGGTGCGCAACGCCGCCGCGCCGATGTTCGCGTCGGTCACCACGAACGACAGGGTCGTGGCCATGTTGGGCGCGATCATGCCAGCGCCCTTGGTGCAGCCCATCAAGGTCATGCGTTGACCGCCGATCGCGACGCGTCGATGCGCAATCTTGATTCCGCGGTCAGTGGTCAAGATCGCCTCAGCAAAGGCAGCTAGGCCACCTTTGGCAAGACTCTTGGACGCGCGCTGAATGCCGGCCTCGACCTTGTTCATCGGCAGACGCTTGCCGATGATGCCCGTGGAAGCGACCAAGACCTGGTCTTTGTGGATGCCGAGTGCAGCTGCTGTGTGGTCGACCATCTTGCGGGCATCGCGACCGCCCTCAGCACCCGTGCAAGCATTGGCGTTGCCGCTGTTGACGATGACAGCGCGCGCACTGCCTGCGTTTTTTTGAAGTGCCGTTCGACTGACTCTGACAGGAGCCGCTGCCGCCTTGTTACGTGTGAACACAGCCGCCGTCGACACTGGTCCGTCGCTCGCGATGATGCCGATATCGAGCTTGCCGTCTTTCTTGATTCCAGAGGCGACGCCAGCAAAGCGAAATCCGTTACACCGATAAGTCACGGGCGCACTATAGACCTCCGGCATGAGGTTGCGCCTGCAAAGTGAGTGGCAAGCGTTCGACGAGCGATCCCGCTCGCGCTGCGCCGCGCACCCTCGTTGCTCCGAACGCAAGCTCAGTCGCCACGCGCACAAGCTCGGTCGCGACGCGCACGCTCGGTCGCGACGCGCACGCCGATGGCTCACGCCCCGAGCATGGCGCGCACTTCCGGTTCGAGACGACGCATACCGGCATCCCTACCTATGGCAAGGCACGCCTCCGGGCTGCAGTGGAGATGGCGAAAGGCCCGCAAGGCAAAGGCCGCGCCCACTCGGTTTCCCGATTTGCAGTGCACGATGAAGGGGCCGGGCTTGTTGCTCAGTATAAGGTGTAGCTGGTCGGCGGCGAGCTCCAGGTCCTCGGCCCCCACGATGGGAATGTGCACGAAGTGCAAACCGATCCTCGATAGGGTCTTCAC
>JAHEAK010000373.1:1137-5763 GCA_024642805.1 Kofleriaceae bacterium
AGCATTCCCTGATACTCGTACAAGGGCATTGGCGGTGAGGTGGTAATGGAATTATCGCGCGGGCACATTGGAGGTTCTTCCTTGTACGAGAAGTGCACGAAGTTGGATGGCCAGTGCGAGCACGAAAATGCCCGCAGCTGCCAGGCCAGCGGGAAGCGGGCCGCCCAACATCGGTGAGAGTTCCTTGGCCAGGATGAACAGGCCCATCGAGAGCACGAACCAGGCGAAGATCTTGCGCAAGAGCTGCGCCGGCATGCGGCTGGATACGGCGGCGCCAACCAGCGAGCCGACGATGGCGATGCCAGCCACACTGAGCGTGAGTTGCCAAGGGACATCCGCGTGCGAGAGGTGACCGAGCAATCCACTGCCGGAGTTGAGAGTAATGACCATGAGCGAGGTGCCGACGGCTTGGTGCATGGGCAGGCCGGCAAAGAGTACCAGCGCGGGCACGACCAAGAAGCCACCGCCCGCGCCGATGAGGCCGGTGAGGGAACCGACGAAGAGACCTTGCAGGCAAATCTGCCAAAGGGCTTGTTGTGTGGGAGCGTCGCTCGCTGCCTTCTTGCCGCGCAACATCATGGTCGAGGTCACGATCATGAGGGCCGCAAAGAGGCTGAGCAGGAGCCAACCAGGTAGGTAATCGGAGACCCGCCCACCAACATAGGCGCCGACCATGGCGACAGCACCAAAACTGAGGCCGACCTTCCAACGCACGTGACCTTGGCGGGCGCGTGCAATGGTGCTGACCGCCGCCGTGCTGCCGACGACCACCAGCGAGGCGGCAATGGCATTGGCCGGATCGACGCCCGCGACGTAGACCAGAATAGGTAAGGTCATGATGGAGCCGCCGCCGCCCAGGAGACCCAAGACGGTGCCCATGAGTAAGGCGAGGAGTGCGATGAGCAAGGTCATGCTCGGACTATAGTGCAACAGCTGGTCCAGATTCGCAGGCTCGCGCTCGGCCCAGCGTGGCGGCGAGTGCGGCCAGCGACTAGGTGATTTTAATGCAGTTTCTGTGGGCCGCCCGCCGGCGCGCTGTCTGGGGCCTATACAGCGGGTCGCAAATGTTTCATTGTTTGAAACATGCGTCGCAACACTCTGAGACGGAGCCCCCATCCCAAGGCTGGCGGTGGCGCGCCGCCCACTCCGAGCAACTTTCACGGCATCCTGAGCGTGGCGCCCAAGATGCACGCGCTCTTCGAGGTAATTGCGCGCGTGGCCCGCACCGAATCTACGGTGCTGGTGCGCGGCGAGACCGGAACGGGCAAGGAGTTGGTTGCCAGCGCGATTCACGCTTGCAGTCCGCGCCGCGATCGTGATTTTCGAGCCATCAACTGCGCCACGCTCACGCCGGAACTTCTGGCCTCGGAGCTCTTTGGTCACGTCAAGGGCTCCTTCACCGGGGCGGTTCGCGATCACAAAGGATTGTTTGCCCAGGCCGACGGCGGCACGCTCTTTCTCGACGAAATCGCCGAGCTGCCTCTGGCTCTGCAGTCGCAGCTCTTGCGGGTGGTGCAGGAGAGAAGCTTCGTTCCGGTAGGTGGCACAAAGCCGCAGCAGGTAGATGTTCGTCTGGTCGCCGCCACCAACAAGGCCTTGCGGGCAGAGGTCGCCGCCGGGCGCTTTCGCGAAGATCTGATGTACCGCGTGCGGGTCGTGCCGCTCTTCTTGCCGCCCCTGGTCGAGAGAGCCGGTGACCTCGAGGCGCTCTTGTGGCGCTTCATCGAGGAGTTCAATGGCAAGGGCTATCGCAGCATCGAGCGCGTGGAAGCCAAGGCCATGCGTGCCATCCTCGCCTATCCCTGGCCAGGCAACGTGCGCGAGCTGCACAACGCCGTCGAGTACGCCTTTGCCATTGGCGTGAGCGACACCCTGGAATTGGACGAGCTACCGCCCGAGCTGCGTGGCTTGGCACCCGTTGCTGGTCGCCGCCACGGCAACGAGCGCGATGAGCTGCGCAACGCCCTCCTGGCGGCCAAGGGCGGCAAGGCCAAGGCCGCCAAGGCCCTCGGCATCAGCCGCACCACCCTGTGGCGCAAGATGAAGGAGTTGCAACTCGACGAGTGACGAGCCCGGTGGTTGGGTTAGCGCAGATTGAGCGGAATCTTCAGCATCAGCTTGCCACTTCGGCTCTTGGGCAAGTGCCCGGCGTCGATGTTGACCTGAATGCTCTGATACAGGAGCGTGGGCGCCTGCAGACCGCTGTCGCGCTCTTGGCGAAAGTCGAGGAACTCTTGCTCTTCGGTCTTGCTGGTGAGCTGGATGTTGCTGGCCTTCTCTTCACCCACCGTGCTTTGGCAGCGCACCTGGCGCTCATCGGGGGGATAGTCGTGGCCGACGAAGATGCGCGTCTCATCTGGCAGCTGGTACAAGAGCGCGCTCACGGAATGGTAGAGGGTCTTGGCGCTGCCCGCTGGAAAGTCACAGCGACCGGTGCCGACGTCGGGCATGAACAAGGCGTCACCCGTGAAGACGGCATCCCCGATGACGAAGCTGGTGCAGGCCGGGGTGTGGCCGGGCGTAGGCATGGCGCGAATGACCAAGGTGCCTGCGCGCAGGACTTCGTCGTCATCAAAGAGCAGGTCGAACTGCGAGCCATCCGTAGCCAGCTCGGCCTCGAAGACCTCGCGGAAGGTCTTCTGAACCTGGGTGATGCGATGCGAGATGCCGATCTTGGCGCCTGGGAAGTGCTCCTTGAGCTCCTGCGATCCGCTCATGTGATCGGCGTGGGCGTGGGTCTCGAGAATCAAGTGCAGGCGCAGCTCTTTTTTGTGAATGAAGGCGACCAGCGCATCGACTGACTCTTGCCAAACCCGTGAGCCAACCGGTTCGTAGTCCAACACGGGGTCGATGACGATGGCATCGGCGGTGCTTTCATCCCAGACCACGTAGCTGAGGGTGGAGGTGCGGGGGTCGTAGAAGTCTTGAATCTTCATGTTAGGAGCTCAGTTTCGGGCGATGCATGACAACGAAATGGACGAACATGCCCAGCGCCATGGTGGTGATGAATAACAGAATTTTGGGGTTGAAGCTGGGCAGCGATGCCAGGGCTGGGCCGGGGCACAGTCCCGCCAGTCCCCAGCCAATGCCGAAGATGGCCGAGCCGACCAGCAGCTTGCTGTCGACGCGCAAATTCCCCGGGCGGTAGAACTGGTCGGCCATGATCGGGCGATCTAAATCGCGCGCCCAGCGATACATGAGCATCATGGTTGAGGTTGCTCCGCCCAAGACAAAGAGCAAGGATGGATCCCAGGAGCCGAGCACATCGAGAAAGCCGATGACCTTACTTGGTTGTGTCATGCCGGAGAGTGCCAAGCCCGTGGCAAAGAGGGTTCCGGCCAAGAAACTAATTACGATACCCATGACGTCCTCTCGAGTTGCTCAGGACAGAGCAACGGTAGCTACCCCGGTGAATACGAAGCAGGTGGTGGCGACGATCGAGCGGATGGAAAAGCGGGCCAGCCCGCATACCCCGTGTCCACTGGTGCAGCCGCTGCCAAGGCGGGAACCGAAACCAACGAGCAAGCCCGCGATGGCGATGGTTGCCGTGGAGCCGACGGGGGCCGCGAAGTGACTTGAGAGCAGCCGAATCCATACGGCCCCGCCCAGGACCAGGCCAACGACGAAGGCCACGCGCCAACTCTGTGCCTGCATTCGGCTGCCATGCAGCAAGCTGCCCACGATGCCGCTAATTCCCGCGATGCGGCCAAGGACGATGTGCAGAAGTGCTGCGGATAGCCCAATGACGATGCCTCCCAGCAGTGCGCTCACAAGACTCATAAACGACAATTCCCTTTCATGCTCCGATAGCACTACAAGGAATGTGCCAAGCGTGGCGTTGCCCGAAAGACCGTCTTTCCAGGCGGCTAGAACAGGATCTCAGCTTGGCGTTGAAACGAAACGTTTCACGTCGTCGCGGCTAGTGCGCTGGCAATCCACAACTCGCCCTTGCCCTCGATGGCAATCGTGCCGGTATCCGCACTCACGAATGCTGCGTGTCCACGCTGCATCTCATGTAGGCCATCGCCGAAGCGAAGCTCGGCCCTCTCGCCAAGGCATAGCCAGATCTCCATGCTGGTCGGCGTGCGAACGCGCGCTTGGTCCAAGCGCACATGGCTCAGCTGAAATTCGCCGCCCTCGCTCGCGTAGCTCTCTGCCTGGTCGGGCCCGAGAATCTCGAGCGGGATGTGTTCGAAGCGCAAGACGCGAATGAGCTCCTCGACATCGACGTGCTTGCTGGTGAGACCTCCGCGCAAGACGTTGTCGGAGTTTGCCATGAGCTCCAGGCCCGTTCCCTCGAGATAGGCGTGCAGCTCGCCAGCACCAAGCGCCAGGCCCTGACCTGGTTGCAGGAGCACCAGCTGCAAGAATAGCGCGGCACACGCACCCAGGTCGGCAGGGTAGAGGCGCAAGAACTCGCCGGTCCAGTGCGCTTCGGCGCTGGGCAGCTGATGGCGACCGACAGCGAGAGCTCGCAAGAGGCTGTCTCGCTCTTCGCTCGAACTTGAGAAGAGTTCTTTGTAAAAGCGTTCCAGTCCGCCGCTCAGGCCGCGAGCAAACTCGCCAATGCCAGCTCGCTGGAAGAGCTCGGCGATTTCGGTCTCGGTGCGGAAGCCCTTTAGCGCC
>JAHEAK010000374.1 GCA_024642805.1 Kofleriaceae bacterium
GGCCAGGGAGGCCAGAAGCACCGTGCACGCCAGCGCCACACGTCGGCAAGCCACAGCGCTAGGAACGAAAGGGAATGAGGAATTTCTTGTCATGCGTGGCCACCGTGCAACCCGCTTGCCAAGGGAAAGGCGACGAATGTGGTGGACTTGCCGACGCGCGCGTGCGCACCGTGGTCAGGACTGTCAGCGAAGCGTCGCAATCGCTGCCAAAAAGGCATGGACGTTCGTGCATCTCTCTCGGCGAGAGCGTAGAACGGTACCTGATGACTAGATCTAAGCCCATCTCGTGCACGCTTCTGGCAGTCATTGGCTTGCTGGCGATTTCTGTGAGTTCTTGTAAACAAGAGCTGCCCGCCGAATCCTCCCAAAGCCAGCCGTCCCAAAGCCAACCAAACAAAATGGACAATCCAGACCTCATGGCGAGCGCGACTCCCGCACCGATCAAGCTCGAGGTTCCGATGTTCGGTGAGGTGACCATCAACGATGGGGAGCTACTGCTCATGGATGGCGGAATCCACGGCGTGCAAGGACATCGCTTGCGCGTGCCACCCACGGGAGCCGCCGCTTGGGACCGCAGCGTCGATTCGTTTCATCCGAGCGGAAAAGCTGGCGCTGGCGAGCTCGTGCTCACGAGTGAGGAGCGCGCCACCTTGAAGGGCTCAGCGGATGCCCTTTGGGAGCTAGCCGCGAACGGCCAAACCTCGTTCGACCAACCCATCGAGAAGGGCCCGCCGCGATGGGTGTGGGCAATCGTCTTGCGCCGTGGCGACGAGGTACGTGTCCTCAGTGGCGGCGACGTACAATCTCCAGCCGGAGCACCGGAGGCGGCCAAGAGCGTACTCACATTCCTGGTAGAGCGCGTAGACGGGTGATTGCTCGCCAACCCGAAAGATGAACTGGCTCGTCTGGTTTGCAGCCAACTCGATATCAGTTCTACACCGATTGCTGTGAGTAAGGGCTCTTGGAGCAAGAGCTAACGCATGAGCATGGAGCGGCTCATCACTTGAGAAGCCGACCAAACACGACCTCGGTCTTGATAATCCACTGGCTGTCGTCGCCCTGCCAGCCGTAACCGTACACTCGGCCTGTTTCGTCGGTGGCGAAGGCCACGGTACCAAGGCCCAGGCCGCCGATGCCATCGTCGATGCGTGAGTCGTCGCCGTGCACGACTCGCGTTGAGTCCGCGATACGTGCCACCCATACGCCCGGCCAAGCCGAGACGGGGACGGGGTGGCTAACCAAGATTCCCACGTGCCCGGTTATTTTGGAACTTGAGATGGCCGCCCGCCTGAATGCGAAGACGTCGCCAGGAGCAGCATCGGCTACCGACGAAAGTCGTTGCCAACCACGGCGGTTGGCGGTGAGCGGCGATGCCTCGATCCGTCGCACGTAATCGCGAGCAACCGGTCGCTTAGATTTCATGGTGCGACGTGCGGAAGGGGCGGCGCGCGCGAGCAACCAGTTCATCATGCCCGAACAATCCCAATAGTAGACTCCTCGCTTGCGATTGACCTGAGTCGCGCCTTGGTAGCGGGTTTCCGTTGTGTTCCCTATCACATCCTTCAGCAACATGAGCAGTCGACGGCCTGCTGCTGTGGCCGCTTGTGTCGGATCGATCTCGCTGCTCACAACGACATCCCCTTGCAAGGGCGGCAGGCGAAACCAACCGGGATCAGGCTCGACTGCGCTATTGCCTCCTGCGGCGGCCACTCTGGCAATCAGGCAAATCGTCGAAACAAGAAGGAATCTCCTCATTTGCTTGTAGACGAATGCGCTCTGCAAAAGTTTGATTGGTGGCCGCTACAATCGGACCGAGGGGCCATTCTCTAGTGGGACTCGCTTTATGGACCGCTGGGCGGTTGCCTTGCATCCTAGCGGGCCCTACTGTCATCGAATGGTGAACGGCCTCCTCCCGCTTGGCTCCCCTATAAGAAGTCTTCTAGGAAGCGGCGCATGGCTTGCCACGACCGGCGGTCGGCGTCGGCGTCATACACCGTGCCGAAGTCGGGGTCGTTTGCTTTAGGGTTGGTGAAGGCGTGCTTGACCCCTGGGTAGGCATGCAGCTGCCAGTCGGCGCCAATGCGCTGCATCT
Organism: Kofleriaceae bacterium; assembly: GCA_024642805.1. GTDB lineage: Bacteria > Myxococcota_A > Polyangia > Haliangiales > Haliangiaceae > NORP324. The sequence continues at coordinate 2,093 of JAHEAK010000374.1, forward strand.
CGTTGGCAAAGGGCACAAGATCCGAAGACGGCACCATGGGGTCATCCTGTCCGTGCAGGATAAGGAGCTTGGCGGTGGCGCGCTCGTTGAGCGCCTCACCGATTTTGAGGAGGCCGTGGAAGCTGACCACCGCACGGAGCGGTAGGCCCATGCGTGCCATGACAATGGCACACAGCCCTCCGAAGCAGAAGCCAATGGCTGCCACCCGCTCGTCGTCAACAGCCTCGTGCTTCTGAACCTGAGCGAGTGCCGCGCGCAGACGCTTACGAAGTTGCTCGGGGTTGCCAAGGAGCGGCGTCATCAGTGCGTCGCTGCTGGCCTTGTCAGTGCCGCGCTTGCCGACACCGTAGAGGTCAATCGCAGCACCGACATAGCCGAGCTTGGCCAGGGCGCGTGCCTTGTCCTCCATGAGTTCTTGTCGACCGCCCCAGGCGTGGATGACCATGACTGCAGGGTGCGGGCCCGGGCCTTCGGGCACCGCGTAGTAGATGTCGAAGGCTTGTCCATCGAGTTGGTAAGCGAGAGTCTGCGTCGTCACGTCTTGAGCCTATCACTGAGCAACCACTGCTGGGCTATGCAGCAGAGTCGCGACGGCTCTGGCGATACCAAGCAATGCCGCCCGACAGCAGCGCGAGACAGGAAAAGAGCGAGAAGTACAAGGGCCTTGCAATGAGCGGGGCAAGAGCCATCGTGACGGCCCCCGCCACGAGACTCGGTACCATCCACAGGCTCCAGCGATTGAGCAAGGCGCCGATAAGGGCCGTGCAGGTCGCCAGGAGGATCATGTCGTTTAGCAGCACTTGATCTATGGCTATAGCTAGATGCCACGCCAGGAGTCGGTTGAGTAGCATCGCGAAGAAGGCTACGAAGACCGCGGCTACTGTGCGCCGGTTGAACGCGTTTGAAAGCAACTTCTTGCGTTTCAGGCCAACAACCACCGCCGCGATCAGCAAGAAGACGCACACGAGCGCAACGCTATCTGCGTTGCTTATCTTGCTGCCCCAGCCACTGATCAGGAGAACCAAGCATGTGCCGATGGCGACACAGCAGATGACCACGAACGCAAGCACTCGCTCTCGAACGCCCGTGGACTTGTCCAGCTCTTTGTCGAGCTGGTGGAGACGCTCGTGTTCGACCCGCTCGTGTTCGAGTTCTGTAGCGAGTGCCGCGACACGCACCGCCAGGTGCTCCGGCGGATGCTCGATGGCTTGCAGCTGCGCTTGCGCACCTACCAGATCACGTCGCAAGAGCTGCGCCTCTACCAGAAGCTCGAAACAGCTATGCAGTCCGGCGCTTGCCACCTGGTTTTGCGGCCAGGCCTTCAGGGCCTGCTCGAAACCAAAACGCGCCTCGGCGCAGTGCGTGCCCAGCGCAAAGGCGCGCTCCTGCGGCCCCATGGTCGCGTCGGCGAGGGCTCTCTCGCTCTCCTGCAATCGCAGCTGTGCGGCGTCACTGACCGCGATGCTGCCGCGATGGGCTAGGTAGTCGGATATCTCTTTGCGAAAGTCACCTGCGCTGGGGGGACGGTCGTGCGGATCCTTCGCGGTTGCTCTGTGGCAGAGGCTCACTAGCTCCAAGGGCAGGCTCTCGGCGTAGTCGAAGGCTTCGGAGCGAATGCTCTTTGCCAGTAGCTCGTGTAGCGTCTTGCCCTGGTGCAAGTATTCGCCGGTGAGTACCTCGTGGAGGGTTGCTCCGAGAGCATAGACATCGGTGCGTGCATCGACGGCCTGTCCCAGTGCCATCTCCGGCGGCATATAGGCTGGTGTCCCCACAAGTTGCCCCAGGGCCTCGCTACCGGCGTGTACCGCCAGCCCCCAGTCGACAAGGTACACCTCGCCAAAGGTGCCGAGCATGATGTTCTCGGGCTTGATGTCCCGATGGATCACGCCCTGGCTGTGCGCGAAGTGAACGGCGTCGCAAACCTGCGCCAGGATCTCCAGATGCGCCTCGAGGCGATCGCCCACGCGTGAGTCCCAGTAGGACCAGGCCTGACTGTTGGGATCGTGGAGCATGTCGCGCCAGGGCACGCCCTCGATGCGCTTCATGACCAAGACCGGGCGAAGTTGATCGTCCAGACCCAGACTGTGAACGGGGATAATGCCCGGGTGGGCGAGAAAGCCCGTTACGCGCGCTTCGCTGAGCAGGGCCTCATGGGCGTCCCGCGATGCACCTTCTTTCAGAATCTTGACGGCAACCTGTCGCCGGAGTGAGCGCTGGCTGGCCAGATGGACCCGGCCCATGCCGCCTTCGCCCAGGACTCCTTCTAAGCGAAGGTCCGGCTGAGCGGCTCCAATCGCGTTAGCAGCGTTTTCGGGTGCGCCCGCACCTAGAGAAATCCGCGGCAAGCTGTGCGCGGGACTGGCGCTCTGGGCACGTTCAATCTCCCCTGTGCCGAGCTTGCTCGCGACCAGGTTGGTCTCGACGGGCGTATCTGCCAAGAGGGTATGAGCGCCGATTGTCGCGCCCGCGGGTACTTGCAGGGTCACGTCCAGAGCCAGGGCGCCAAAGCGCTCGGATAGCTCGTCGTCGAGACGTGTTGCCACACACCAATGGTATCGCCTCGCACGGCCGGCTCGCAACTTGCTGCCCCGTCTCGCTTGACGATACCAAGGGCCATCCAGGCTTGCCGAGGCAACGCACCAAAGGATGGGACATCCGCGCTTACCTTTTCGAATACGAAGACCTTCATGACGCCCGACGCTCCGTACAAGAGCGCGGCCAGGCCCTGCAATATCCACAACAGGATGTTCATGCTGCGCCTCCTGCCGTGTCCCTGCTTGGGACAGCCTTGCCTGGCGAGTTCACGCAAGGAGACCTCATGTGGACCCCGGCACAAACGCATGTGGCAGCATGCGTATTGCGTGCTGGCCAAGAGCGATTGGGCTCGACGAAAGTCCTTTCATCTTCTGTACGAGGCGGCAGCCAGGGGCTCACAATTGGCGATCTATGCCGAAGATCGAAGCAAGAGCTGTCGAAATCCGCGAGGGATCGACCTATCCCTCTCCGTATGACGAACCCTGCCGCAAGCGCCGAGTGCAGAGGCTTGGAGATGCGGCTGGCCTCACCCAGTTTGGTGCCAATCTAGTTGAGCTCGCGCCCGGTGCGTGGGCGAGCCAGCGACATTGGCACGCCTGCGAGGATGAGTTCGTATATGTTCTGGACGGTGAGTTGATACTCATCGAAGACGCTGGCGAGACCGTCTTGGTCGCGGGCGATAGTGCGGGTTGGCAGGCAGGCGTGCGTGATGGCCACCACCTTGTTAACAAGAGCGACGCCCCTGCACGATTCCTGGTCGTTGGCTCCCGCGACGATGCGGATCATGGGGAATATTCTGATATCGACATGAAATTCGGCGATCATCGATACACACAGGGCAAGAAGGGCGTGTACCGTCACAAGGACGGCACGCCCTACGGCTCGTGACGAAAGGCCGCCCGCGTCGCTCAAAGGGGTCTGGTCGAGGCTGGGGCGTATTGCCGCAAGAGGACGATGAAGCCGGTCTCGGCCATGTCGTACTTTGTCTTAGTCAACAGTGATGCGCTGGATGTTGGTTCCATCGGCGACGAAGGCCTCGTTGCCGATGGAAGCGATGCTGCAGTTCCCAGCCATCTCGCGTACGAGCCTGGGCTCGATGCTCAGTCCGACTTCGAAGAC
>JAHEAK010000375.1 GCA_024642805.1 Kofleriaceae bacterium
TGGTGTCTTTTCCGATGAGAACGCTCATTTGGTCAGCTCCACGATTTTCTTGGCGCCGTCCGCCATGTCGATGCAGGTCTGCACGTTGAGACCCGAGTCCGCGATGATTTTCTTGCCAAGCTCGACGTTGGTGCCCTCGAGGCGAACCACGAGTGGCACTTTAAGGCCGACCTCTTTGACAGCGGTGACCACGCCATTGGCGATGGTGTCGCACTTCATGATGCCGCCAAAGATGTTGACGAAGATGCCTTTGACGTTGGCATCCGAAGTGATGATCTTAAAGGCCGCGGTGACCTTCTCGGCCGTCGCTCCGCCACCGACATCCAGGAAGTTGGCGGGGCTGCCGCCGTAGTGCTTGATGATGTCCATGGTCGACATCGCCAGCCCCGCGCCGTTGACCATGCAGCCAATGGTGCCGTCGAGGTTGATGAAGGAAAGATCGTACTTGGAAGCCTCGATCTCAGAAGGATCCTCCTCGCTCAAATCGCGCCACTCCTCGAGCTCCTTGTGCCGATACAGGCCGTTGTCGTCGAAGTTGATCTTGGCGTCGAGGGCCAGTACACGACCGTCGCCGGTGGTGATGAGCGGGTTGATCTCGAGCAGCGAGCAGTCCATGTCCTCGTAGCACTTGCAGAGCTTGTGCATGAAGGTATTGAAGACGCCGACCTGCTTGGCATCGAGACCGAGAGCAAAGCCGAGGCGTCGGCCCTGATAGTCCTGCCAGCCCATGCCGGGCACGATGGCTTCTTTGAGGATCTTCTCTGGTGACTTGGCCGCCACCTCTTCGATCTCCATGCCGCCCTCGGTCGAGGCCATGACAGTGACCCGCCCGGTGTCGCGATCGAGGGTGATGCCCAGGTAGTACTCGTGCTTGATGTCGAGACCCTGCTCGATGAGCAGACGCTGGACTTGCTTGCCTTCCGGGCCAGTCTGGTGCGTGACCAGCTGCATGCCGTAGATGGCTTTGATGGCCTCGAGGGCGGCTGCCTTGCCTTTGCAGACCTTGACGCCGCCGCCCATGCCGCGACCGCCGGCGTGAATCTGCGCCTTGACGACGACGACCTCACCACCGGTCTTGCTCATGACGGTGTCGACGGCCTTGATGGCCTCATCGACAGTCATGGCTGGCACGCCAAAAGGTACGGGGACCTCGTAGCGTCGGAAGAGTTCTTTTCCTTGATACTCGTGAATCTTCATTGTGACTTCCTTGCCAGGTGCGGCTTAGTTCTTCTTGAGAGCTTCGACCAGCTCCTTGACGGCGTTGGCGGAGTTGTTGAGCAGGCCCTTCTCGTGATCGTTGAGTTTGAGCTCGATGACCTTCTCCACGCCGCCTTTGCCAAGAACGCATGGCACGCCGATGAAGAGATCCTTGTGGCCGTACTGGCCATTGAGGAGCGATGCGCAGGGCAGGACGCGCTTTTTGTCTTTGATGATCGACTCAGCCATGGCCACGGCGCCCGCAGCGGGTGCGTAGAAGGCCGAACCGGTCTTGAGCAGAGCGACGATTTCGGCGCCGCCCTTGGCGGTGCGCTCGATGATGGAGTCGATGCGCTCTTTGCTGACCAGCTCGGTGAGCGGAATGCCGCCGATCGAGGTGTGGTTGGGCAACGGCACCATGGTGTCACCGTGGCCACCGAGGACCATGCCGTGCACGTCTTCCACCGAGCAGCCAAGCTCCATGGCGATGAAGGCTTTGTAGCGAGCCGTGTCGAGCACGCCGGCCATGCCCATGACGCGCTCGCGTGGGAAGCCGAGGGTGTCGAAGGCCACGTGGCACATGGCGTCGAGAGGGTTGGCGACGACGATGACGCACGCGTTGGGCGAGGTCTTCTTCACTTCGTTGCAGACCGTCGCCATGATCTTCTTGTTGGTGGCCAGAAGGTCGTCACGGCTCATGCCGGGCTTGCGAGGAATGCCGCTGGTGATGATGACGACGTCGGAGTTGGCGGTGGCGTCGTAGCTGTTGCTGCCGATGACGTTGCAATCGGAGTCGACGACCGGCGTGGACTCCATCAGGTCGAGGGCCTTGCCTTGTGGCATGCCTTCCAGGATGTCGACGAGAACGCAGTCGGCGAGCTCTTTGGCGACAATCCAGTGGGCGCAGGTAGCGCCGACGTTACCGGCACCGATGACAGAAACTTTTGATCTTCCCATGGCTGTAGTCCTCTTGGGTCCTTGCGTGTTGACAGGCTGCCGCCGGGAGCGTCCCGAGGGGCAGCGATCCGATTGTTGGCGGCTGTTTACCGCGCAATCACCGGGGCTTGCAAGGCGAGGGGGACGCGGCCTTTGCGGGAGTGCTCATGCCGCTGCGATCGTTGGCCCTGCATGCGTATGAGCCCTCGCTGGCTTTCTGGAGCCCGCAGCAAGTCGCTACACTCGCGCACATGTCCCAGCCAGAAAAAACCAAGAACAGCGAATACCTCAGCGCCTTCCAAGAGTGGATCTCGACCATCGCCGAGGACGTCGCGCTGCTCGAGGCCATCGTCGACAATGGCAAGATCGATCGCCAGGCGCGCCTACATGCGGCGGCCGCTCTCAACTACCTGGTGTCGCGCATGGATCTGGTGCCAGACTGGGAGAAGAGCGTCGGCCTCATCGACGACCTGATGGTCATTCGCCTGTGTTTGGAACTGGCGAGCCAGAATCGCCTCGATCAGGGCCTCGAGGACTCCGCGCACATCATTGCCCTTGGTCGCCTCCTCAACGACGGCGCCCGCATCGACGGTTTCCTGGGCGAGGAGCTGAGCGGCAAGCTGCGACGCTACTGTGGCAAGCTCACTGACACGGCGGTGCGTGGACGAAGCTGCTCACTGGTCCTGGAGAGCAAAGAGGAGCGCGCCAAGCTCTACGCCGAAGTCGCGCAAGACCTGAAACGCGCGCCCGAGGCAAGCTTTGCCGATCCGGAGGCGCTGGCTGTGAAGTTCAAGAGTTATCTCGCCCACAAGCTGAAGAACTGACCAGAAGTTAAGTGACAGCCGGCAACTCCTTTGGTAACTCTCCCCCGGTCCAGAGGAGGACCTGGCTTATGCGCACGTCTCTGCAAATGATCGGTACGTTGTCCCTCTTGCTCGGGCTCGTCTCGGGCACGATTCACACGGCAAGCGCCGATTCTTTTGATGATGCAGCCAAACTCGCTCGCCCCGTGCACGGCGCTGGCAGCCTGGCGGCGCTCTTCTGGTCCCAGGAGGCCAGCTGTGGCAAGGAGAAGTCGGATCTATTGCGTCGCCAGTGCCAGGGCGTGCAGCGCGCTCGCAGTGGCTCGGTCTCCGAGCTCACCTATCTGGTCGAGGTCGCTGGCCCCGCCGTTGACGTGAGCACCGACAGCAAGAAGAACTCCGTGGCAGTGACCTTGCGATCCTGCGTCGCCTGCGAAGAGCAGGGCGCCATCGTCGTGGGCAAGGGCAACTACCAGGTGAGCAATGGCAAGCTCTTGGCCAATACCCTCAAATCGGCTTCGAAATCCTTCAAGAGCGCGGCTGCTGCCGAGCACTGGGGCAAGTACACGGGTGGCCGCTTGCGAGCGCAATTCCTGGTCAAGGTGCCAAGCTCGGCAGAGCGTTTCAAGGCCGCTGGTCGCGATGGCTACAAGGTCGAAGTGGTTGGCTACCGACTCTACGACCCTTGCCAGGGCAATGTGCTCACCTCGGCTCCAGAGTCCAAGCACGGTCCTGTCGACAGCGAGACCTGCAAAGGCGAGCCTGAGCTCGTGGAAGACAGCGCGGTCGTCGAGACGCCAGAAGATGTCGCGCCCGATCGCCTGGATGCCACCCAGATCAAAAACGCGATGAACGAGGTCACCAAGCTGACCGACAAGTGTCACGAGGCCTATGGCATCGATGGCACTGCCAGCTTCAAGATGATCATCGGCGGCAACGGCAAGCTCCTCAAAGTCGAGCAGAGTGGCGACTTCAAGGGCACCCCGACCGGCATCTGCCTCGACAAGGCCGTGCAGTCAGTGTCCTTTCCCAAGAGCAAGAAGAAGGAAACACCTGTGACCTTCCCGATCATGCTGCAATAGCATCGCGGGCCCAGCGGGCATCGCGGGCGTTGCGGGCATCGCCGGCGTTGCGGGCATCGCAGGTGCATCGCGGGTGCAGCGATCCCGCGGACTGCAACCTCCCGCCAGGGTCGTGGAGCCTGAGCTGAAAGTCGTTCGCGATTTTGGCGGGCAACGCGCCTAAGTCGCTGTGACGTCTGGGAAACGGCAGGTCTACCGGCCACCAAGGTGCGGCAGTTGTTCTGGCCAGGGGACTGAGTTCGCCGGTGTCATACGACCCCCTTAGGGCCCCGTTCACCTACACAAGTGCACGGATTCGCACATCGTGCGTTCGCTCACCACCCTGGCACAGCGGCTGCACTAGGCAGGTGCATCGGATCGTTATCCGGCAGCCCCATAAGGAACTAGAAATGACCGCCTTCACCAGAAACGCCAGCCCCATCCTTTTTGCTCTCGCCCTCGCCCTCGGCGCGGCTGCCTGTGGAAGTGACGCTTCGAGCGGTGACCCCGAAGGCGCTTACCTGACCATTCAAGGGGACGCGAACCTCTTTCTTGAGCCCGGCTATCAGCGTGCGCTCGCCGTTCAATATCACGACGGTGCGGGCAACCCGCTCACCGGCGAAGTGAGCTTCGAGGTTCTTGGCGATTCTCGCGGCTCGGTGATCAGCAAAGACTTTAGCGCCACCAACGCGGCTGGCGAAGCGACCTTCAGCCTCACGGCTGGTCAACAAGAGACTGTCTTCCGCATTAAGGCGACGGCTGAGTACGCAGCTTCCGTCGAGTGGACGGTCTCCGTCACCGAGGGCGTCGTTCCTCAAGACATGGACATTCGCGGCCGCTACGAGATCGACAGCGACTTTGACATCATCAACGGCCTGCCAGGCACCGTTGGCACGATTGCCAACACCTTTGCCGACATGACTGATGGTCCCAACGACCCTGCGACCTTCGTCCTCGACAAGATTCTCGCCAATCAGAGTGGCACCGTCGCCTCGTTGGTGGGTGCTCTTCGCCCAGGCCTCGACGGCATCCTAAACAATGTCATCAAAGACAACGCTCCTGGCGTCGTCAACGACCTGCTCAACCTCGGCCAAGACTTCGGTCAAGTGACCCGCAAGTTCGGCATTGTCTCGACCATGAACGTGGCCGGCGACAGCATCGAAGCTAGCAACATGAGCGCGGTGCACACCATCGGCGCCTACTCCTTCAACCTCGACAACCAAACCTATCTCTTCACCATGAATGAGCTGGGTGTCGACACCGCCGTCATCGAGAACATTGCCGTCGGCTACGACAAGAGCACTGGTGACGTCGAGTTCGCTCAACACCAAATCCCAATGCAGTACGGCGGCTTCCTCGCCATGGCACTCGAAGAGGTCATCATTCCTCGCATCGACGCCCAAGCGACCGACCTGAAAAGCTTGCTGCAACACAAGATTGATTGCGTCGCTGTCGGAGCTAGCCTGGCCCAGAACGTTGGCATCTTCGGCGCCTCCTTCTACGAGGGTACCTGCAACGTCGGTATCGAAGCGGCTGCTTCCATCATCATGGAGCAAATTCGCGGCATCGACGACCGCGCTCAGGTCAACATGCTCATCAGCGGCACCACCAAGATGAAAGACCCATCCGGCGACGGCAAAGCCGACCAGATGACCAAGGGCAACTGGAGCGGCGCGATGGAATACCTGGGCACCATGGGTGCTCTGGCCGAGGGCTCCAACCCATTCACCGGCGAGAGCACCCATGGTG
>JAHEAK010000376.1 GCA_024642805.1 Kofleriaceae bacterium
GGCGGGTTGGCTCAGGGCCAGATTTTGCGAGGTCGCGACAGCGCGAAATACTCCGCCCAGCAGCATCGGCTTCCAAACCAGTTCCGCTCCATGCCTGGCCGCAAGGGCCTCAATCTGTGTGTAGCCGAGATAGGCGTAGGGACAGGAAAAGTCGAAATAGAACTCAATCCGCATCACCGGAGAGTACGCCCGGCGCTGGTCCCGCGCGCCGAGATGTGGCGCTGCAAGCGCAGCCCATCCTCGCCTGAGAGATCTGTGTGGGCCCAGCACGTTTGCTTTTGACTTCTAGGAAGTGGGGTGAAAGAATAATTTGTAGATGGCTAAAATTGTAGAAGGTTTTAAGGACGGCAAGCCTGAGCTTGGTCGCCGCACCTTCTTGGTCCCCGAGAGCCACTCGGAGGTATTGGCCCTGCTTTATCACGAGCAAACCGGCATCGTCGGTGGTTTGCCCGTCGGTCCATTGAGTACGGAAGTGATGGGGGAGCACGGCATTCGCATGTTCCCGGATCAAGATCCCGAAGTGCTCGAGGAAACCCGTCGCTACTTTGAAAAACTCGCTGAGCGCTTCACAAACGAATTGCCGCAAGCCTAGGGCAGGGCACACGGGCGCCGCTTGCGCGGGCGCTGCTTGCGCGGAACCCGAACACGGCAGTGTTGCTTGGGCGGGAGCCGAAGCGCAGTGCAGCGCTGCCAACGCGGAGCGAGCGATCGCTGTGCGTGCGGGTGCCAAAGCGCAGATCGCTGCGCGTGCGGGTGCCGAAGCGCGACCTGGCGCGTTCCACGCAGAACAAGCGATCGCGGCCCGCGCTTCGAGGCAAGCTCCTGGCCCCAGCCGTGTTAGCGGCAGGGTGTATCTGTTAGATTCGCCGCAATGAAGCTCGCGCTCGCCGCACTCCTTGCGTGCTGTTCTGCGATGTCCTGCTCTGGCTCTCAACGGGGAGCCCAGTCGTGTCAGAAGGACACAGATTGCCTGGGCGGTCGCATCTGTAACGAGCATTCGCGCTGCTCGGAACCACCGCCTGGTTCCGCCGCGTATTGGAGCGATGCGGCGCCGGCACCCCTCGTCGAGCCCGATGCCAGCGTGGCCCTCATCGGCTCGCCGCCCTTTGCCATGTTTGGCGGCAACGCTCAACACACCAGCATCCTGGCCGGCGCGGCCCCCATGGATAAGCCGACCCAGAAATGGCAAGCGGACTTCGGGGATGCCATCGTCGGATCGCCCTCCGTTGGGCCCGACGGGACCATCTACGTCAGTTCGCACGATCACAAGCTGCACGCGGTCTCGCCACAGGGGCAGCTTCTGTGGAGCTTCGAGACTGCGGATCGCATTTGGAGTACCCCGGCGGTGGCCGTCGACGGAACTGTCTATACCGGTTCAGACGACGATCACCTCTACGCCATCGACGGCAAGACGGGCGCAGAGAAGTGGCGCTTTCGGGTCGGCAGCTGCAGCGAACCGCTCGGCTTTGGGCCCGAGGGCACTCGCTGCGATGTGGATGGCGGACCGACCATCGGCAGCGATGGAACCATCTACGTGGGTGGGGATGGCCTGTATGCCGTGTGGCCAAACGGTCGCCTGCGCTGGAAGTTCGCAACCAGTGAGCACGTATCCACGGCGCCAGCGATCGGCGAGGACGGCATGATCTACATCGGTTGCCTCGACGATGCTGTCTACGCGGTTCGTTCCGATGGAACCAAGGAATGGGAGTTTCGCACCGGCTCCGATGTGGAGTCGGCCCCGACCTTGGGCGCCGATGGCACGGTGTACGTTGGAAGCGACGATCGGGCCATCTACGCCCTGGCCAGCGACGGCAGCCAAAAGTGGAAAGTTCTTACCGGCGCTCAGGTGCGTGCTTCGGCTGCCATTGGCCCCGATGGGACCATCTACATCGGTTCCTACGACAAGAAGCTCTACGCCATCTCGCCGGATGGCGTCGTCAAGTGGCGCTTCGCAGCGGCCGATAAGATTCATGGCGCCGTCGGCATCGCCCAAAACGGCGTGCTGCTCGTCGGCGCGCAAGACGACAATTTGTATGCGCTGGCCAGCGATGGTCGGCTCCTCTGGTACCTGCCCTTTGATGCGGATGTGGACCCAACCCCCGCGCTATCGCAAGACGGCACGCTCTACATCGTAGGCGACGACCACAGCTTGCGAGCGTTTCAATAAAGAATTTTAGAGAGAAATAAAGAATGAGTTTAGAAAAACAAGCAGTCCTGTCTGCCTTAGGGCAGGCCTTTGCCGACGGCTTAAAAGTGAGTGGCGTCCTGGAGGCGCTGGATATGTCTCGAACCGAGCAGGGACGCATGCGGCGCCTCCTGGAGCAGATGGTGGACGAGGGCCTGGTGGAAAAAGTCGGGCGAGGCACCTACGGTCTGGCGGCCGGAACCAAGGCCAAGGGCGGCGCCCACGCCAAGCAGGCGATGCCTGCGTCCGCTAAGAGCGGTGCACGACGAAACGACTCAGCTCGCGCGTCGGATAGCCGAGGCAGCTCGAGCAGCGCGCGAGCACAAATGCCAGGCGCTTCGAGCCCGCAGTGCGAAGGGCGCATTCGCGTCCATCCCGCCGGCTATGGTTTCGTGGTTCGCGACGACGGATTCGAAGATGTCTTCGTCCCAGAAAAGTACCGAGGTGCGGCGCTCGATGGCGATCGCGTTCTGCTCTACACCTGGCAGGGCTACAAAGGCACGGAGGGACGCGTAGAGGAGGTGCTGGCTCGCGGTCGGGCCAAGCTGACCGGTATCCTCGGCAAGTCGGCGGCTACTTTCTTCGTGACGCCAGACGATCCGCGGATCGCAACCGATTTTGGACGCATAGGCGTCGAGGGTGGTCCCGGCGAAGCGCGCCTGGGCGACTGCGTGCTGGTCGAGATCACCGAGTATCCCACCGACGTCATGCCCCGCCTGACCGGGCGCATTGCCAAGCTACTCGGTCCGCCTGACGACCCTCGCACCGAGATTCAGAAGATCATCATCTGCGCGGATATTCCCTACGAGATGCCGGAGGAGGCACTGGCGCAAGCCGAACGCACCCCCGACGAGCTCATCGGGGAGGACTTTGCCGATCGCGTCGATCTGCGCGATCGCGACTTCCTTACTATCGATCCCGAGACCGCCCGTGATTTCGATGACGCGATCTGCATCGAGGATGGACCAAAGGGTGGCCCGCGCGTGTGGGTCGCAGTCGCTGACGTCTCGCACTACGTAAAGACCGGCGATGCGCTGGATCTCGAGTCGCAGATTCGAGGTGTCTCGGTCTACTTGCCTGACCAGGTCATCCCGATGTTGCCAATGAAGATTTCGGCTGGCATCTGTTCGCTCAACCCGCACGTCGATCGCTGCGCGATGGTGTGCCGGATGGACTTCGATTCGCGCATGATGCTCGTCGATAGCAGCTTCTCAGCGGCGGTGATTCGCAGCTCGGATCGTCTCGACTATCCCGGCGTCGCGGCCGCCCTCAGCGGCGACTTTCGCGGACGCCGAGAGAGCTATCGCAAGTGGGAAGCCCACCTGCAGCGCATGCACGCCCTGGCTCAGACCCTGCGCAAGCGCCGTCGCCAGCGCGGCACCCTCGAGCTCGATATTCCCGAAGCCAAGGTGGTTCTAGATGCCGACGATCCTTTGATGGTGCGCGACGTCGTGCGCTCCAAGGGCACCGAAGGGGTCAAGGAGGCCTATCAGCTGGTCGAGGAATTCATGATCGCAGCCAACGAGGCTGTCGGTGCCTTCTTCAACAGTCGCGGTCTGCACGCGGTCTGGCGCATCCACGCGCCTCCCAAAGAACAGCGAGTGGAAGAACTCGCAGAGACCCTCGGCGCCTTCGGTATCGTCGTGGATGTGGAAGACGCCCTATCACCACTGGGTATGCGCAAGGTTCTCGATCAAGTGCAGACCTTGCAGTCGGCGCAAGCGCTGTCCTTCCTGGTCTTGCGCTCGCTCACCCAGGCCGTCTATGACACGACCAACGTCGGGCACTTCGGCTTGGCTTCCAAGGAGTACATCCACTTCACCTCGCCCATTCGACGCTACCCGGATCTCCTGACCCATCGCCTGATGAAGATGCAGCTGCACTCCGAAGGTCAGCCGTCCGGTGGCGCAGCCAATTGGCCGCGCCTCGAGCGTGAGCAGCTGCAAGAGTTGGCAGCGGCCTGCTCATCGCACGAGCGCCGTGCAGTCGAGGCCGAGCGCGAGTCGGTGGCCATGTATCGCGCCTACTTGATGCGTGAGCACGTGGGCGAAGAGTTTCGCGGCAGGGTCACGGGAGTTACCCACTTTGGTGCCTTCGTCGAGATCGATTCTCCCTTCGTCGAAGGACTCATCAAGGTCGACAGCCTCGGCGACGACTTCTTTGACTTCGATGCCACGCTCTTGCAGCTCAGTGGTCGTCGCACAGGCTTCACGCTCTCGCTTGGCGACGAGATCGATGTGGTGGTCCTGAATGTCTCGGTCGGACTGCGACGCATCGAGCTTGGTCTGGTGTCGGGGGCGATGGAGGCGGCCGCCGACAAGGGGACGCGCAAGAGCACGACCCGCGCGACGAGACGAGACGAGCGTGGCCAGCGTGGCGAGCGCGGCGAGCGCAACGAGCGCAACGAGCGTGGCGAGCGCGGGCGCTGGCCAGATCGCGCGCGTTCCGCTGACAAGGGCGCCAAGGAGACGCCGCGTCACGGCAGCAAGGGCAAGCGCAACGAGCGCGCCAAAGCCGGACTGGTCAATCACCGCGGACCTGGCAGCGTCGGCGCGCGCGGCCAAGCGCCCAAGGCTGGCGGTGGCAAGAGCGGCTCGGGTTCTGGCAAGGGCCAGGGCGCGGGCAAGAGTTCGGCCGGCAAGAAGAAGCCTGGCGGCCGGCGCAAGAAGCGCTAGCTGCCTACGAAAGGCTCTGTCGACGCTGCGCGGCACGCAAGGCGTCGACGAGCTGCCCCTGGTCGACTGGCTTGGCAATGAAGTCAGCGGCGCCAAGCGACTTGGCTTCCTCGCGGTTGTCCTCGCTCGCTTTGGAGGAAATGACGATGGCGGGCAGGTTGGCAAAGCGCTCATCGGCGCGCAATCGGGCCAGCAATTGAAAGCCGGTCTCGCCTGGCATCTCTAGATCGGTGACCAAGAGCTCGCAGCCCTGTTCGAGAATGCAGTGCCATGCGCTGAGCCCGTCGCTGGCGGTCATGACCTCATAGCCGGCCTTCTGCAGCATGTTGCGCATCGCTTCGCGAATGGCTTTGGAGTCGTCGACGACAAGGACGCGCTTGGTTACCTGCTCGTCACCGATGGCAGCAAGCTCGGCAACGGGCGTCTCCGTGCGAGCACTGGCCGGCGGCGAGAGCATCGCGCCGCGGGAACGCGCATTGTGTGGACGGGCAATCGCCACCAGCGCGGCCGGATCCAAAATGAGCTGAACCTTGCCAGAGGGGCTGATCGTCGCGCCGGCGTAGAGCGGAATGCCGGCCAAGAGCGGACCTAGGTTCTTGACGACGATTTCGCGTGGACCAACGATGCGATCGCAGCTCAGCGCCAGGCGGGTACCCAGATATTCGATGAGCACGATCGGGCAGCTGCTGGTGTTGTCGGGCATCGGAAAGCCGAGCAGCTCGTGCAGGGGAATGAGCGGCAGCGAGCGGCCTTCGACGTCTTCGGCGCTGCCAAGGTGTGGCAAGTCGATCGAGCTGTGATCGAGAACGTGGACATTGGGAATGGCAAAGACGTGGCCGCCAATCTTGAAGAGCAGGGCATTGGTA
>JAHEAK010000377.1 GCA_024642805.1 Kofleriaceae bacterium
CGCGCCCCGATCTGATGGTCCACCTTTCCGGTTGGGGCGACGACGTTGCCCACCACTTGCGCGTCGATCTGCGCAATCTCGATCCCGACGACGCCGAAGAGATGTTTCGCGGCCTCTTGTCACGTTGCCCCGACGTGCCCTTCGACATCATCGACGAAGCGGTTGGCATGACCGGCGGCAACCCGCATTTCATGGACCAGCTCGTGCGCCTCTTTCTTGCCAATGGCACGATCGACACCAGCGGTCCAAGCTGGAAGATAAGCGTCGATAAGGCGCTTACCACCGACTTACCAATCACCGTGGAAGAGGCAATCGAGGCTCGTATTGCCTCTTTGGCCTCGCTGGAGCGCGACGTGCTCGAGAAGGGCGCGGTCTTCGGCAACGTGTTTTGGATCGGCTCGGTGGTGGCGCTCGCGCGCATCGGTCAGGCGCAGAGCGACCAGGCGCCTCAGATCACGGCACCAGCGGGCCCACTCGACTACAACTGGAGCGAGGCCGGCGAGCACATTCGGCGCTCGGTGGTCGAAGTGATAGCCAGCCTGGTCGATCGCGACTACCTCTTGCGCCTTGACGATGAGGACTCGACGGTGCCCGGCGACGTCGAGTTGGTATTCAAACACAACCTCGAGCGCGAGCTCATCGCCAAGTCGACCAACGCGGCCAAGCTCGGTCGCTATCACCGACTGGCGGCCCAGTGGATCGAGACCAAGACTAGCGCGCGCTCGGAAGAGCAACTGGAGTTTCTCGGTCAGCTCTACGAACGAGGCGGCGACCGGCGTCGAGCCGCCTACAGCTACATCACAGGTGGCGATCGGGCACGCGAGCGCTACGCCAATGAGCAGGCCGTCGAGCTGTACCGCAAAGGACTGGCGCTCCTCGAAGAAGATGACGCCGTGATCTTTTTGGAAGCCATGCACAACCTCGGATCGGTGCTGGATCTGGTCGGCGAGACGCGCGAGGCGCAGCTGCAGTTCTCGCGCATGTTGCGACAGGCCTGGCTCTTCGATCACCGATCGAAGGGCGGCGCGGCGCACAATCGATTGGGGCGCATCCACCGCCGGCTTGGTGAGTACGACCAGGCCATGGCGCATCTGCGATCGGCGCACGATCTGTTCAAGGCAGCGGACGACAAACGAGGCATTGCCGGAACCCTCGACGACATTGGACAGGTTCACTGGCTACGAGGCGCCTATGCCCAGGCGCTGGAGTTTCACCGCCAGGCGCTCGCCATTCGCAGAGGTATCGGCGACAAGCGCTCGATCGCGCTCTCGCTGGCAAACATCGGCCGTGTGCACCACGAGACGGGCGCTTTCAAAGCCGCGTCGAGGCAATTCTACGAGGCGCTCGATCTGCGCAGAGAAATTTCCGACCGCCCCGGCGTGGTGCAATCGCTCTGCGACCTGGGTGGCGTGCACTCGGCGGAGGGACTGCACGAAAAGGCCCTGGAGATGTTCCGAGAGGCCAATACCACCGCGTTGGCCATCGGTGACAAGCTGGTGCAAATCGAGGTTCTCGGCGGCATGGGCGAGTGCCAGATGGCCATGGGCTTGCCCTCCGATGCCATCGAGAGTCTGCTCGAAGGCAAGTCCATCGCCCAGAGTCTTGGCAATCGAGCCGGCGCCTCCGCGTGCTATCGCCGGCTCGCCGAAACCTACTTGAGTGTTGGCGATGGCGCTCAGGCCTACGACAACGCCCAGCGCGCCTTTGAGCTCGGGCAGGCCGTCGGCTCGCGACTTCACATCGGCACCGCCCACCGAGTCTTGGCCGAAGCCGTCTTTCAGGTAGGGCGCTCTCCCGAGGATCTTGCACGCGCTGATGAGCACTTTCGAAAGGCCATCGAGATTCTTGCTGGCATGAAGAACGAGCTGGAGCTGGCTCGAACCTATCGCGCCTACGCCGTGCATCGGGAGCACACCGGTAACATGGAAGAGGCCGAGAAGTTGCGCAGGCGCTCAGACGAGATTTTCAATCGACTGCGCGGCGCCTCCGAGCAGGAGTAGCACGGTGGCGGCTGCACCAGAAAACGCCATGGCGGCGGTGGTGCCAAGCGCGGTCCTGCGGGTGTGCCGCACGCTGCGCGACGCAGGTTTTCAGGCCTGGATCGTGGGCGGGGCGGTTCGTGACCTGGTGCTAGGTAAAGTTCCGAGTGACTGGGACGTCGCCAGCGATGCGCTGCCCGAAAAGGTCTTGGAGCTCTTCGACAAGACCATCGCCACCGGGCTGCAGCACGGAACCGTGACAGCGCTGGTCGGCCGGGGCGCCGAGCGAGAGAGTGTCGAAATCACCACCTTTCGGGGCGAGGGTGCTTATTCCGACTCGCGGCGCCCTGATGCGGTGCACTTTGGCGTGCCTCTCGACGAAGACCTCAAGCGGCGTGATTTCGTCATCAACGCGATGGCATTCGATCCTATCGACGCCCGCCTGCATGATCCCTTCGGGGGTGCCGCCGACTTGCAGGACCGTCGCATCCGCGCGGTAGGAGTGGCCTCGGAGCGCTTCAATGAAGACGGGCTGCGGGTGATGCGTGCCGTGCGTTTCGTATCGACCCTCGACTTCGAGCTCGACGAGGCCACCGAAGAGGGCATGCGCACCGCCCTGGGCGCCCTCGGCCAGGTCGCGCAAGAGCGAGTGCGCGTGGAGCTTTTGAAGCTATTGGCGGGGGCGGCACCGGCTCGAGCTTTGGAGCTGGCACGCCGCAACGGTGTTCTGGCCGTGGTCTTGCCTGAGCTGGAAGCGCTGCCCCTTGCCGAGGCCTTTGGCCGCATGGCCGCTCTGAGCGCAGACCCTTGCTTGCGTCTTGGGGCGCTGCTTGCGGGCCTCAGCAGCGCGCAGCTCGAGCCCGTGTTGCGGCGGCTCACGCTGAGCAACGAGGAGCGTCATCGCGTGGTCGGTATGTTGCGCGGCTATGACTTGCAGTGCAGAGACTTTGCCGACGAAGGCAGTTGGCGGCGCCACCTCAGCCGAGTCGGCAGAGTGCATGCGAGAGACTGCCTGGACCTCTTGGAGGCGGAGGCCAAGCGCACAGCTGACGCCGCCTTTACACAGGCCATCAGCTTGGCGCGCGCGGTGCTCGCGTCAGGTGTCGCTCTCGAGGTTCGCGATCTAGCCATCGGCGGCAAGGAGGTCATGGCCGAGACGGGGGCACGCGGACCACTGATTGGCGACATCTTGCAAGGCCTCCTCGACGCGGTCTTGGACATCCCCGCCCGTAACCAGCGCGAGCATTTGTTGGCTCTCACGCGCGATCTGGCCAAGAAGCACGGCTAGGTGGCGTTAGCGGGCTCGCAAGGTGGCACGGGCATCGACGACGACGGCACCTTCTCCGCTGCGACCGACGATGACGCGTGGTAGCTCGAGTGCCAGCACACGCTCGTTGTCTGCGATGACGTGTGAGGCACGCCGCATGAGATCAGCCAGCGCACTGGCGTCGGGTGCTTCATCGGCGGCGCGGCTGGCTACGACCTGGCTGGCCAGCGAGAGGGCATCGACAGGCTGAAGGGGGCACAGAGCCGCAGCTGGCTGGGCATGACCCTCTTGGTGCAGCAAGACGACCAGACCAAGTGCTCCCTGTCGGCGGAAACTCAGGCGCAGCTCGCGTCCGCGCATAGGAGTTTCTCTAATGATCGTCGCCTCCGCATTGCTGCTCGCGCAAATGCTCGAAAAGGCCCTGCGCACATCGGCGGCCGATTGGATGTCTCCGAGGACAAGGCACCCCTCTGGCTCGCTGGCAATCTGCTCGCCCCATGCCTTCATTTCGACCGGGAAACCTGCCTTCTTGGCAATGCGAGTGGCAGCCGAGGGCGTGGTCGCGACGGCCTGTCGGGTAATGGCCACTCCATAGCTAGACAGCAGCACTTTGCATTCGTGGTCGCCGACGCGCTCGCCGAGCTTGTCGAGTTGTCGGGTAAAGCGCGTGTGATCGACGTCCTTGGCGCGCATTGGACTTGCGGCAGGGCCAATGCCGGCGGCGATGCGCTGGGCGGCCCGTCCCGTGATCTCGGCCGCCGCCAAGGCGCTAGCCAGCCCGACCAGGGTAGGGCGATCCGCGCTCATGGCCGGGCGCCCCGACACAGGCACGACCAGGATCTTGGTGCTGCGTTGCCCGGCGTAGCTCTCGCAGTCAGTGAGGAGAATGTCGATGCTGCTCGAGCCGTCCACGGCGGTGCTGCTAGGAGTCGCTCGCAAGCCAAGCGACTCGGCGCGACGGGCCTGCGCGGCGGCGGCGGCCTCCAGCCAGGTGCTTGGCGGTGCGATGATGGCCACGCGCGAGCCCGTGGGTGGACCGTAGGCGGCAAGCAGGATCAGACATTCGACGAAGACTTCTGGATCGGAGCAGACGACAGCCCCGTGCGCGCGCAGAAAGGCTCTGCAGGTGGCGCTCTCGTCAGCCTGAGCCTTGCGACCTTCCAGGGGGAGATACAGCACGGGCGGGCGACCGGTGGCGGCGTGTGCGGCGACTACCTCGCTCAGTTCAGCGGCCTCTTTGAGAGTCGGCACGCGCTCTAGGACTTGTGCGAGCACTAGCGCTGCGCTGCCTGCGCAAGATGCCAGACTGCGCTCATCGACGTGCAGGCCTCGGGCGCGCAGGCAGGCCACGAGCTCTCCGCCTAGTGGTGTCGACGGAACCTGCAGAGCAACTCGATGCATCGGTATGGCTCGGAGGTTTCCCACCTAGGGCTTCCAGATCTTCTCTTTGAGCAGTCGAGCGAGCAGCTCGGCAGGCTCGGAGATGAGCTCCACACCAAGCGGGCTGGCGGCAAAGTCGACGTAGCTATTGAGGCGGCTGCGGTCCTTGAGCGCGCCCATGTCATCGAGCAGGCTGTCGGCAAAGAGCTCCTTGACCTTGGCGCCGTTCTTAGGCTTCGTCGCCTTCTTGGTACTTTTCTTAGTCTTGCCCTGGCTGGCGAATTGCGCGTCCTTGCCATCCTGGACCATCAGTGCAGCCAGCACCATGGGGCCGGTGCACTGTTGCTCCTGCCGGCCCTCTTCGCTTCGCGACTCGACCCACAAGCCTTTGGAATTGAGCTTGGCGTCGACCACGCCGGTTAGTAGGGGCCAGTCGAGCTGTTGGGCCAGGGCGCCAGCCACATCAGCGCTGCCATTGTCGACGTAGTGGTCGCCGCAGATGATGACGTCGGGACTCTCGTCGCTTAGCACCCGCGCCAAGAGAGTGGCGGTCCCCCAAAAATCCACGGCCAGGGGCGAGCGCACGCAAATGGCCTTGTCGCAGCCAAGCGAGAGCGCTTCTTGGCACACACTCGTCGATTGCAGGGGGCCGGCTACGCTCATCGCGCTGACAGTGGCCTGGCTCTTGGTCGCCAGCTTGAGGGCCACAGTGAGTGCAGCAACGTCGCGCATCGGGCTATCGCTGTCGGCCAGCGCACTGGCCCTTGGTGCCAGCACCACTGCTATCTTGAGTGCTTTCATCGCTTGCCACCCGCCGACACCAGCGCGTCTGCCTTTTGCGTCAGAGTCGGCAAGAGCAGCTCGAGCTCTCCGAGTAAGCCGTAAGTGGCCGCGCGCATCGAGGCACTGAAGGGGTCCCGGCCGAGGGTTATCACGTGCGCGCCTGCCGTCACCGCACCCAGGTGACTAGCGGAACCCGAGGCGCCGCAGATGACGTAGAGGCGGGGGCTGACGCGCTGAAACTCCCAGTCGACCACCGAGTCCTTCTCAGCGAGGCCGGCTCGCCACAGACTCTTTGTCGAAGCGCGCACGCCGCCGA
>JAHEAK010000378.1 GCA_024642805.1 Kofleriaceae bacterium
CGCGATGTCGCTGCAAGAGGCCGTAGGTGATGCAATCGATAGCGGCCACATCAGCGTGGCCAAGGCGAATGAGCTCGAGACTGCGCTCATGGGCGCCACTTATCTGCACGCCTTTGAAGAAGCGCCCGTCGACGGCATGCGGAGCCACCAGCGCCTGCAACACATTCATGCCCGAGTGCGAGCGCGGCGAGTTGATGACGCAGCGCGAGCCGCGCAGGTCTTCGATGCACTCGTGTTGGCTGTCCTCACGCACGATGACGAAGCTGCGATAGCGAGTGCCTTCGCAGCCGGCCATGGCGTAGCGAGGCACGGCGACCACCTGAAGCTGATGGTCGTTGGCGCAGTAGACGTCGTAGCCGCAGGCCTGTCCCACCAAGAGCCTCTGGCTTCGCCACTGGGCTTCGTAGTCAGCACGTCGGTCAAGGGCAGGGGGCACGTCGGGGACCCCGCGCTCGATCAGCCCGCCGGCCACCTCTTGCCAAAGGCGATCGGTGGCCGCTTGGGTCTCTGCGAGGTCGTACCAGGGAAAACAAGCGAGGGACATGGAACAGGTCGCACGAGCCCCGAGGCCGGCGTGGCCGTTCTAGCACGTGCTGAGGGGAGGCACTGGCAATTTCTGCACCGCCAGCCGAGGAGCTTGCTCGGTCAGGGCGCGCGGCGGATCTGCGCGTCGTGCTAGAGTCGGCGACCCGGTCCTCGACCGCTTTCCCATGCATAACGCACTCTTCACGCTCTGCGCGGCCACGGCGGCCGGCGTATTCCTGCTCAGCATCGCTTCGCGTCTCGGCATTCCCGCCATCGTCTTTTGGTTGGCCGGCGGTGTGCTCCTTGGTCCTGAGGGCCTTGGCTTCATTGGTCCTGAGGCACTGGGCCCGGGCATGAAAATCGTCGTCGGCTTGTCAGTGGCCGTCATCCTCTTCGAAGGTGGCCTGACGCTGGATGTGCGCACGGCTAGACGCTCGCTCATGGTCATCTGGCGCATCTTGTCGATAGGCGTTTTGGTGACCTGGCTCGGCGCCTCGGCCACCATCTATCTCATCTTTCGACCTTCGCCCTCGATCGCGGTGCTGTGTGGCAGTCTGCTGATCGTCACCGGGCCAACCGTGGTCGCTCCTATCTTGCGACGCATCAACGTTCGCGATCATCTCAAGAACATCCTCTATTGGGAGTCGGTGCTGGTCGATGCGATTGGTGTCTTCCTGGCTGTGCTCTGCTTCGAGTGGATCACGCCGGATCAAACCCACGGCACCTGGAGTCCGCTCTTGCGCTTTGCCACCCGCCTGGGCCTTGGCGTTGGCATCGGCGTCGTTGCTGGCATGATCATCGTCAAGCTCTTGCGCACCAACTGGGTTCGAGACGAGCACGCCAATATCGTCGTGCTCGCCCTCGCGCTCTTCACCTATGCCAGCTCGGAGGCGGTTCTGCACGAAGCCGGCGTGCTCTCGGTCATCGTGGCCGGATTCTGTGTGGCGCTCAACCGTCCGCCCCAGCTCTCGCGCATCAAGCGCTTCAAGCTCGAGCTCACCGAGCTGTGCGTGGGCACGCTCTTTGTGCTCCTGGCCGGCACCTTGCGCGTCGAGAACTTTCAGGCCTTCGGCATGGACCTCGTGGTGGCCATCGCGATTCTCAGCTTCGTCGTGAGGCCCATCGCCATGATCTTCTCAACGCGCAACGGCGGCTTCAGCCTGCAGGAAGTCGCGTTTCTCTCGTGGGTGGCCCCACGCGGTATCGTCGCAGCCTTCCTGGCTTCGCTCTTTTCCCTAAAGCTCGTGGAAGCGGGCGGTGCCCCGCGCGACTCGCTCTTGATTCACACCTTCACCTTTGCGGTGATTGGCGCGACCGTCATCGTACAGGGAATGACCGCGCCCATCGTTGCCAAGCTTCTCGGTCTGCAGAAAGAGCCGCGCAAGACCTGGCTCATCGTTGGCGACACGGCCATCGTGGAAGCGCTGGTCGTGGCCCTGAGCGAGACTGGCGTGCCCGCCTTCGGCCTCTTGCGTGCGCAGGACGATACCGAGTACTCCGACAACGACAAGGTCTTGCGCGCCGATCCGCTCAACCTCGAGTTGCTCGATGATCCGCGATTTAGCGACGTCGCTGCCGTGCTGAGCATCTCTTCCAATCTCTATTTCAACGAGCTGGTCTGCGAGCGCTGGTCGCGAGTCGTCGGTCAGAAAAACTGCTACCACTGGTCGGATTCCTCGCTCAGCAAAGCCACAGGTCACCCCTTCGTTGGCAGCCCGGTGCTTGCGGCGGTCGGTACGCCTACTTCGGTGGCCTCGCGCCATGGCGCAGGCCTTCTTGCCGTCGAGGCCCGCTCGCTTGCCGGTAGCAACTGGGAAAGCATCATCCAAACCAGCACGCCGATCTTTCAAATCCGCAAGCAAGGGGCGGCCATCGTCGAGGCTGGCTCCTTGCCATGGTCGGAAGGAGATATGGCGGTTGTGGCGCGCCCACGCGTGCGCGGTCTCGCTGGCTTGGTGCAGAGCGCCATCGTCGTGCCGCCCGATCTGGTGTCGCTTGACGGCGTTCTGCGCCTGCTCCTGGAACACGTCGCGTCTCGTCACGCCGATCTGCCTTTGCACGAGCTGCATGCCTCCATCATGGAACGCGAGCGCTCTATGTCGACGGCGATGGGAGCTGGCGTGATGATTCCGCACGCCTATCACGCGGGCATTGAATCGACTGAGTGCTTCGTTGCCAGTGTGCCCGCGGGCATCGCGGTGGACACGCCCGACGGCGAGCCATTGCGCCTCATCTTCCTGGTGCTCTCGCCAAGTGGCAACGCGGGCGCCCACCTCGGCGCGCTGGCCGCCATTGCTGGCTTGTGCGGTGACGCCGACTACCTGCGCCTACTCGGGCAGGAAAAGGATGCCGAGGCCCTGCGAGAGCTCTTGCTGGCTCGCCAGTAGTTCGCAACAGCGAGGCAGGGCTGGTGTCTGCCCGGTATGCAGCTGCCACAGGCCACCACGCTCCGTCGCCACAGGTCCCTTCCCGCTCGCCACACTCTTGGCCGCCACCTGCTCATCCTGGGCATCCTCGCCGGATGTGCTGGTGACCACGCCCTTTGGCGTCATGCCCAGGAGAAAAAAGCCCGGGCCGCCGAGCAAGCACTTGAGGCAAGGGTCGACTACGAGATGCGCCTCGAGATCGAGCTCCAAGGCTACCTAGTCGGCTCGCCATTGCGGGATTCCCTGCTGGCGCTTGCCGAGTCGAGCGAGCTCCAGCCCTAGCAGCGCTTCAGTCCTCGCTCAGTGGCGCATCGGTCCATACTATATCGCTTGCGTGCACCCAGAAGCGATCGTGCTCGGAACAGGGCTCGGGAGGCAGACCCTCGATGGAAGCAATTTGAATCCATCCGTCGGAGCGACTCAAGGAGAAGGCCATGACCTTGATGGTGGTGGCCGCCTGGGCCCAGATGGGGCCGCCGTCACGACTGTGGATTGGTGCGCCGGCACGTACCAGGAAGGGCGTGAGACTCGGCATGTGACTGCGACCGCAAGCACTGAGGCTGCCAATGCCGCTGCCCGTGACTCCCTGCAGCAAGACGCCCTTGTGAATGGTTGCTAAGCGTCTCGGAATCCAGCCCTGCACACTGGAGCCATCGCTCCAGCGAGCCTGCACGCGCATCCAGCTGCCGTCGGCGCTGAGCACCTGCAAGCCACCTCGAAAGCTCATCCAGATCGGTGCCCGCTCGTGGCGATCGGCGTAGAGCGGCAAATGCTCGGGGTCGAGGACATATCGGATGCTGTGTGTTGGGTAGACCAGGGCAGGCGTCTCCGCGCTTTCCAACTCACCAGCGACCGTGAGCTGTGCGCAGGGAATGGCCAGGCTCTCTTCGGGGCGGAACTCGGCGAGCGGCAGACTCGCTGCCAACACCTCTCCCTCTTGCGCGCTCCCGTCCTGCACGAGGCTGGGGGCAAGGCCGCTAGCTAAGGTGATGCGGCCATCGTAGAGACTGGTGCGTTTGGCGAGCCGAATGTCGAGCTTAGCGAGCTCATGGGTGGTCGTGAAGGCCAGGGGAGAGAGCAGGGAGACTTTGGCGCGCCCCTTGCCAAGCGGGCGAACCTCGAGGGGTAAGTTGCGAACGCGCAGCGGAAACGCAGCCTCGGAACCAGGGCTCACTTGCAGCTCGTCAATGCTCGCCGACGGGGCTGCGATGACGCAGGCCCGCGCCCGCGATGGCAAGGAAACCATGACCAAGGCCACCAGCAGGGAGCTCGCTACCAGGATGCGCACGTACCCTGGGACAGGCGGGACGGGAATCGGTTCCCACTTTCTTCCGTGCATGAGAGCGGGAAGGGAATCGCCATGGGCGCTTGTAAAGTGCAGGCATCGTGGCGACATTCCTGGATGTGCAAGCCGAACACGCAAGCGCGCTTCTCGGCGATCTCATGTGGGCGGTGCAGTCGCCCGTGCTGTGCTTGCCTGAGCCTGCTCTGTGCCGGCAACTGGCAGATGAGTCAGAGGCCTTGTTCGCGCGCTTGCGCAGCGACCCGGGGCAATTGCCGGCCTCCCTCTGGGAACGACGACGTGTGCCCATCGGTCGCTACTTTGAAAGTCTCATCGCGTATTGGCTCGAGCAAGTGCCGTCCGTAACCGGCCTGCGTCAAAATCTCGCCATCCATGTTGCGGGGCGCACCCTCGGTGAACTCGACCTGCTCTTCGAGAGGGAGGGACAGCTTTTTCACTGGGAGCTAGCGGTCAAGCTCTACCTTGGCACCGAGGACGGTTGCAGCGAAGAGCTTTGGCTGGGACCGCGTGCGCGCGATCGTCTCGACAAGAAGCTTGCTAAGCTGCACGAGCGCCAGCTGCCGTTATTCACCCACAGCGAGGCCCAGGCTGCGCTCGAGGAGCTAGGCCTTCGTGGGGCGCGCAGTGAGATGCTGGTCAAAGGCATTCTTTTCCATCCGCACCATCGTTGGCGGCGCGGGCTCATGCACCATCCGCCCACCGTCAACGCTGCCCACGAGCGTGGTTGGTGGCTGCGTGTGCGCGACGCCGGTGAACTGGCCATGGATCACGGCCTCCACTATCAGGAACTCGAGAAGCCCGACTGGCTCGGACCTGCGCGCAAGAAGAACACGGTGCCCGCGGCGCAGCTCAAAGCATGGCTGCACGCACGTCTGGATCGGGATTCCTCGCCGCCCTTAGTGGCGGTCTTCGACGACGAAGGCAAAGAGCAGCATCGCGGCTTCGTGGTCCCCGACGATTGGGGACCGGAAGCGGCGTGACGCGACTGGCTACTCGGTGGGTTGCTCGATGAGCTCTTGCTTGTCGGTAGCCAGGCCCTTGTGCTCGCTGCGGTGTCCATCTGGCCAGACGATGGTCACATCCACGAGCTTGCTATCGGCGGTGCCAAAGGTCAGCACGCTGTCGGCCTGACCGAGATAGCCGCGACCACCCGAGACCTGTTGCAGAAGAGGACCTGCCTTGGTGACGACCGTGACCTTCGCGCCCAGCGCTCGGGAGTTTTTGCCCTGAGCCTTGAGGCGAAGCTTGATCCAGTGCTGCTTCTTGTTCTGGGTGTTCTCGAGCACCCTAGGTGGCTGGCGAAATTGATTGGCGACGATGTCCATGTCGCCATCGAGATCGATGTCGACCATCGCCGAGGATCGAGTGTTGCCTGCAAAGGCCTCGGGAGAGGTCTCTGGGGCTAGGAAGAAGTAGGATCCGTTGCTCAGGTACATCTGGTTGTATTGGTTGCCGGCGTACGAGCCTGT
>JAHEAK010000379.1 GCA_024642805.1 Kofleriaceae bacterium
CACGAACTGGGCAACCTCCTCTGTCCGCCGACCTTGCTCGTCGACTCTCTGCAAGACGAGGTCGAAGGCAGCGACGCAGAGGAGGTCCGGGACAGCTTGCGCTCGCTGCAACTGGCCGCCAACTTCCAACACAAACTCACCGGCGCCCAAGGCAAATAGCGAAGGCGGCAACGCTAGTTGAGCGCGTGCCGGTGGGCCGCTCTCAAAGGCAGCTATCGCTGCGCTGGCTCGGCATATTATGATCGACAGTCGCCACAAACATGAGCGACGACACAACACCCGCGCAATCGATCAAAGCCCATGCGCTGGTGCTTGGTGATCGACTGCATCTGCGACAGCTCTCCCAGGTCGAAGTGCTTGCCCAAAATCCCGTCATGGTCGACGTCTCGGGTGGCGGCTTCGCGGTCCTCTTTCGATTTGGCGTTGCCGTCTTCTTCGATGTCGCACCGGTCGCCCAGTCAGCCTTCCTCAAGCAGCTCGAGCATCTGATTCGAGACCCAGTGAGCGAGGACGAGTTCGAGCGAGACGATCTGGAAATTCGCATCGACCCCGAGCGCGGAGACTCGGTCGAGGGCGGCATTCTGTACATCAGCGATCGCAACACCGGGCGTCTACAGGTGGCCGCCGACATCCTCGCCAAGAGCGTCTTGCTTTCCAGCTACGAGGCACGCATTGGCGCGGCCTTCGAGCGCATCGAGCCGCTTGCCAAGACTTTGAAAGAGTCAGGTCGCGGGGCGCGCCAGGACCGCGAGCTGGTTCGCCACATTGGCGAGACCATGTTGATTCAACATCGCATGGTCGGCCGAGCACAGGTTGGCGACAAGCCAGAAATCATCTGGGAGCACCCCGAGCTCGAGCGCCTCTTCCTGCGCCTCGAACAGGAGTACGAGATCAACGAGCGCCTTACCAACCAGGACCGCAAGCTCGAAGTCATCAGCTCCACTGCGGAGACCTTGCTCGAGCTTCTGCAGAACCAGCGCTCCCTGCGGGTCGAGTGGTACATCGTCATTCTCATCGTGATGGAGCTGGCAATTTCCCTGTATCAGCTGCTCTTCCGCTAGCTCTGCGCTGAGCGGCATGTCACTTGCTCTGCCATGGAGACGTGGGCCAACGCTTGCACACATCCCGCGGATTTCACGCCGCGCGCGCGCCACAGCACTGGCGCGTCGTCGATGCGTTCGCCATGGCACTGCAAAGTTCGCGCGCGCCAAGCACAATCTGCGCGCTCTGCGTGCTTGCAGCGAGCATGCTTGCACAGCCTCCGCAGGCCTCTGCGGGTCCCGATTCCGAGCCGGCTTGCCAAGCCAAGGTGGCGCACTATCAAAACGGCCAGCTCCTGGCGTGGATGTGTGAAGAGCAAGCGAAAGAGGCCTCGCTCACCCTCGTCGATCTTGGCGACCGCTGGCTTCCACAGGGCCTACGTCCCGCTGCGGGCTTTCCCGATGCGGACTTCAATGAGCGCTACCTACGGCTCGCCAACCGAGATGCCACCGACAAAAGCGATGTCAGCGCCAGTGAACTCTCGCTCTACGGCATCTTTCCAACGCTGCGTTCGCTCTTCCAACGACTCGGCGACACAGAGCGCTATGCCTGCCATCGACGTCTCACGGACCACCCCTGGCCAGCCGAGCTGCCTGCGGAGATTAGGCAAGAAGATCCTGTGGCCGCGCGCAAGCGCATCGCGGCTGACCAGAAGCTGCGTGCACAGCTCGAATGGCAGATGCGAGCTCAGGGTCTGCGCTCTCTCGACGAGCTTGCAGCTAGCAAGCCCCTGGCTGCCCGTCAGCTCCAGCGACTGCGCACACATGAAGCGCGCACCAACGTGATTCGAGACCTGCAGGCACACCTGATCTGCGAGGGTGACCTTCTCGACACGGAGGTCGATGGCATTCTCGGTTGGCGGAGTAGCAACGCCTTGCGCGTGTATCAGCGGCGCAACTTCGCGTCTCCAAGCGCTCGCATCGACGAGGCCACCCACGAGATTGCCAGCAGCGATCCTGAACAAAGCGATTGGCGCATCGGTCTGCGGGTTCTGCGCGAACGCGTCGCCGACGCCACAGGCCTCATCGAAGACGGCAGTGCCCGCAATGAGGCCGTGCCCATCGTCGGCCAACGCCTCGATCCCGAGCAGCTGGTGTGGCCACGCGGCTATGCGCCCGCCGAGGAAGGACAACCCGATCGCATCGGCAGAGCCAGCGATGTGGCGGCTCGTCAACTCGGATGGCAAGACCCCGAGGGTCTGCGCCGCTTCCTTGCCCGTCATATCGATGAGGAGGGCGGGCTTGCCATCCGCGTCGCTCTCTCGCTTCCCGAGACTCCCGATTACTACAGCGAGCACATGGATCTGCGAGTTGTGATCGATCGTGGTGAGCGGCAAAGCGGCGCCACACGCCATGCCAGGCGCCCTGCCCTGCTCCTCTATGTCGCCGACGGCGACGTCGATCGACTCCTCGTTCGCTGGCCGACCACCGTCGGCGGCTGGCAGGACGAGCTCTTGGCAAGTGGCAAGGTGGTGCGTCGCTACAAGGAATCGCCGGCCGGCGAGTTCGTCTGGAAGACCATCTACATGGCGCCGCGCTGGTTGCCCCCGCCGAGCACGCCCGATGAGGACCTCTTCAAGGGCACTTCGCGCGGCAAGGCACGGCTGGATCGCGAGCTTTTCGGGCCCAGTTTTCGATCTGCTTATGGACTGGCCATGCTGGTCCACCACCGCGAGCAAGAGCGTGGCGATGATCTCCGCTATCTCGACCTGGGCATTCGCAGCCATGGCACAGGCAATATTCTGTCGCTGCCGCAGGGCTACAGCCACGGCTGCCATCGACTCCTGGGCTTTCAGGTGATGCGCCTAACGAGCTTCCTCTTGCAACACCGTCAGGTCGTTCGTTACGGCCCCGAGTACGTGAGCTACCAGCGCGTGTTTCGCTGGCGAGGGCAGTCCGCATCGGTTCACCTGGACCAGCGCGGCTATCGCTTCGAACTCACGCCACCTGTGCCGGTGCGCGTACTGCACTGAGCCGCATCAGCAAGCGCCGAGATAGTCCCGGGCAACTACGAGTCCCGAGCAACTACGAGCGCCGGGCAACTACGAGAGCTCGGCGGAAACCACTCGATTGGCATCGCGCAGATCTTGGACCCGCTGATACCAGGCGGCCACACGAGGCCGCTCCATGATGGTCGTAAAGGCTGGGAAGTCGCGTATGCAGGTGAGACATCCCTGGGCAGCAAGATCACCGACGCTGACCTCATCACCGCACACAAAGGCTTGCTCACCCAGCCAGCCTTCGAACTTGTCCATCTCGGTCGCCAGCATCTGATCAGGATTGCCACCACCGCGGCGAGCGAGAATCTTCTTTGCGACCCGGTTCATGATCACCGAGCCACCGCCGCGCACCATCGCGTTGTGAAAGAAACCAAAGTTCGAAGTGCGTGCCACAACGCGAGCTGCGCGTGCCGCATCGCGCCAGGTACCGTAGATCGCCGCAGGCAAGACCTGCGCAAGATCGTCGTCCACCCATGCCTCGATCATTTCCGCCTTGTCGCGCGCGGGCCCTTCGGGCATCGGGCTGGGTTTGGAGTCGAGGTACTTCAGAATCTCCGTCGAGTCGGAGAGCAGCGTGTCGTCGATGGCAAGCACAGGCACCTTGCGCTTCACGTTGGCGTCGAGCTCCGGCAGCTCCTTCTTGGTCATGGGATTGACCTCGACGGTGCGGTAGGGGATGCCTTTGACGTCGAGGGCCGCCCTCACCTTGTGACAAAAGGGGCACAGCTCGAACTGATACAGCGTGGCTTCCTGCATAGATCAGACTTCTAGCCGAGGGCCGCGACCCAGCGCAATCGTTTTCCCCTACCAGGCTCTGGTTTGCGGCCCACCGCCCGAAGTGCCCGACGATACTCGCGCTAAGGCCTGATATTCACGAGGCCGGGCTGAGCGACAAAAGGAAGTTTGGTACGCGCAGCTCTCGGGGTAGGCTGGAAGTAGAGATGAGGGAAGCACACGCAGGCTCGCGCTGGGAGAATGTCTCTCGACTCGCCGGATCCCTCCTCTGTGCACTGCTGGGTGCGGCCTGTCAGGTGAGCGTCGATCACTCGGCAACCATCTATAGCTGCGAGCTCAGTCCGCAGTGCCCGAACGGCCTCGAGTGCATTGCCGGGGTGTGCAGCAATCCCGACCAGGTGGATGCTGGAGCCGTCGATGGCACGCCCTTCACCGAGCTGAGCCGACAAGTCGCCACCAGCAATGATGATGCCGAGGAGCAGATTGCCACCGGGCTGGTGGTCGTGGACAGCACGGACCTGGAAATGACCCTGGAGATCGATGGCGAGCAGATCGTCGGTCTGCGCTTCACGGACCTGCAGATCGAAAGTGGCGCGGCGATTCAAGAAGCCTTCGTGCAGTTCACCGTCGACGAAGTCTCGGTGGATCAGACGGACTTGATCATCCGCGCACAAGCCATTGCCGACGCTCCAGGCTTTAGCACCGATACCAACTCCATCAGCTCGCGCCAGCTCGGCGAGGCCTCCGTGGCGTGGTCGCCCGCACCCTGGCCGCAGATCGATGACAGCGGTATCGATCAACAAACGCCGAATCTGGCGCCGCTTCTCGACGAAATCATCGCAAGGCCCGACTGGCAAGCGGGCAATGCCATCGTCCTGCTCATCAGCGGCACGGGCGCGAGGGTAGCGCGCTCCTTTGATCTAGATCCGACCCTGGCGGCGACCCTCGTCGTACGCTGAGCTGCCGAGCGCTAGCGTTTGCAGCACTCGAGACCCTGCGCCGAAACCTGCCTACTCTTTGAAAGGCAGCTCGCCGAGGTAGTGCTTCTTGCCGACGGGTACACCGTTGTGACGCAAGATGGCGTAGGCGGTGGTCACGTGAAAGTAGAAGTTGGGAAGCGCGTACTGCACGACGAACTCGGTGCCCGAGAGGCTCTTCTCTTTCCAGCGCGGCTGACTGATGCGGCGCTCGGCGGCGACGGCGAAATCCGTCGGCGCAAACTCGCCAAGGTAGCGAACCGTGCTCTCGATGCGAGCTTTGACCTCGGCTAGCGTCTTCTCGGTGTCGGGATGCACGGGGACCTTTGCCTCGGTGCCAGAGAGGCGCGCCGCTGCCATCTTCGCGTTGTCGCAGGCGATTTGAATTTGGCGGATCAGATCAAACTGATCCGGGGCCAGACGAGCGCGCAGGAGCACGTCGACGTCGAAACCCTTGTGCGTCGCGTAGGCCTCGCCTTCGTCGAGAATCGTCAGCAGGTTGCCGAGCATTTTTCTAAATTGCGTAATGACAATCTCGTGGATCATGCCTCTGGTGTACTCCTCGCGCGGTTTCTTGCCCAGCCTGTGAGCCAAAGATCGCCTGGGCACAAAGAGGTGCCCGCGGGCTCGCAACTCCGCCCACTCCCGGGTGTCCTGAAGGTTCTATGTACGATCGCAGGTCGTTGGGCCTTGAGGCGGCGCAGTCAGGAGCCCAGTCAGGAGCCCAGTCAGGAGCCCAGTCAGGAGCCCTGCCAGGAGCCCTGCCAGGAGCCCCGCCAGGAGCCCTGCCAGGAGCCCTGCTGCTGGCACTCCTGCTGGCACTGGGCACCCGCTTGCCTGCCTGCTCGGAGCCACGCGCAGGCACGACGGAAACAAAGCGGCTGAGCGTCCCCCCCGATCGCCGGTGGCAGGCGGGCGCCCTGGGCCGGCGTGTCTCCCAGCTTCTCGATGACGCGGCGGCCCTTCGAC
>JAHEAK010000380.1 GCA_024642805.1 Kofleriaceae bacterium
GAACTCTTCAACCTCTATCGCAAGCTCGTGGCTTGCTCCGAAGAGAACGCCGTCTATCTTGGCTAGCGAGCGGGGCCATGTTGGGCCCCCGCGTCTAGGGTTGGCTCGCCTGCAGCTTCTCGATGTATGCGGTGACCGCCTGCAGGTCCTTTTGCTCGAGTACTCGAACGCGCTTGCCTGAGCGATCATAGATCCAGACGATGGGCAGGCCCTTGGCGTTGGCCAGATGCTCCTTGGCGACGGGCTCGTCAAAGCTTGGAACCTCCACTTTGCGCAGGGCCAGGCCAGGGTTCTTGCGGACCATGGCTTCGAGTCCTGCTGCCAGTGGCTTGCAGGGACCACACCACTCGGCCCAAAAGTCGACGATGGTGATCTTGCCTTTGACGGCTATCGAGTGGGCATGGAAGCTCGCGCCATGGCGGGCTGCGTCGGCGATGTCCGCTACCGCGCGAGGCGGCTTGCTCGCGCCCGTCGAGTCTGCGCCTGGCAGCTGGTCGGTGGCGTGCCCGTCGGCATCGCTGTGCTCGCTGGCCTCGGCGTGCTCGCTGGTATCGCTGTGCTCGGCGTGCTCGCTTGCATCGGCGTGCTCGTGACCCTCGGTATCGCCATGCTCGCTGGCATCGGCGTGCTCGCTGTGCTCGGCGTGCTCGCTGGCATCGGCGTGCTCGCTGTGCTCGGCGTGCTCGCTTGCATCGCCGTGCTCGTGACCCTCGGTATCGCCATGCTCGCTTGCATCGCCGTGCTCGTGACCCTCGGTATCGCCATGCTCATGGGCATCGCCGTGTTCGTGCTCGTGCTCATGCTCGTGCTCGTCCTTGTCGGCGCCAAATCGCCAGGTGAGCTGCGCGAGCACGGTGATGCTCTCGCTGATCTGCGTGCCCTCGACCTTGCGATACACGGGAACTCTGGCCATGAGAGAAACGCCGAGCTGTTTGTCGATGCGCGCGCCAGCAATCCACTCGGAGTGCAACCAGCGGCCGCCGGAGTTGAGCAGGTCGCCATTGATGGTCGAGTGCGAGCGGGTCAAGTAGCTCGCAGAGAGCTGCGAACCCAATACCCAGCTCTTGTTTAGTAGGTAGGTGACACCCGCGCCGCCGTTGGCCATCGAACCAAAGCGGATGTTATTGGCGTTTTCTGAAAAGGGGCTGGCTAGACCCAGCCATGCTCTGGCGACCCAGCTGCGGCTGAGAAACTTTCGAGCGGCCAGCCGAGAGCTGCCAGCAAAGGCTCCGCGCCCAAGGCTGAGGATGTTGGCTGGCGCTTCGGAGTCAGTCGGCTCGGCCAGGGTGCTTTCACCGGTTGGTAAGAAGAGGCTCGACTCGAGCTCGAGGTTGATGCCAAAGCCGCGCCCTTCGCGCAGCACGTAGCGAGCGAGCAACTCGATGTCGCCAAAGCCCGCTGCTCGCTGGACGAGCGCAGCGCCGCCGGTATCGAAACGCACAAAGCCGGTTGGCACTGACAGACCCGCGCTGAAACGGTCGCTGAAGTGATGGCGCAGGCTCAACTCGGCGATCGTGCTGTCCACCTTGCCCGGTGCATCGACAGAGGTAGAGCCTGTGTAGCTGGAGTGAAAGGCACTGTGGCGCATGCTGAGCGAGAGCTGCGTGCTGCCGGCGAGTTGCTCGCCTGGATTGGCGGACTCGAGATCAAAAGCGGACCCTCCGACCGGAAGGTTAGGGTTGGATCAACTGCCTCATTGACCGTAGGCGGGTCGTACCAAGAGCAAAGATACAAGACTCAGCGCTGCGATCGAGAGGTACTTCAGGTTGGCCATGCACACCAAAGGTAGCAGGCTTGTGGTAACGAATCAGGTAGGCGTGCAGCGAATAGCAATTGACCGCGCTCGCCAGCACGTGCTTGCATGCAGAGATGCTCGAAGCTGTATCGGCCCTTCGCAAGACACTCGCCATGAGTGCGGTAGAGCAGTTCCTTACCAATCTGGCTCATTGGGGCGGCAAAGTACCGGCGGCTCGTCCCGAGCGTCATGGCGTCGAGGTGCTGCGCGATCAGGTCTACCAGGAAGGGTCGAGCGAGCCTCAACATGTTCTCGACGTGTATCGACCAGCTCGAAGAGACGCCCTTCTACCCGTCGTCTTCTACGTGCACGGCGGCGGTTTCCGGATTCTCTCGAAAGATACTCACTGGATCTTTGGACTTGGCTTTGCCCGCCAGGGCTACATCGTCTTCAACGTCAATTACGGGCTGGCACCAGAGCATCCTTTTCCTGCGGGCCTGGTCGACCTGGCAGCCGCGTATCAATGGGTCGCGGCCAACGCACTGCGTTTCGGAGGCGATCCTTCGCGCATGATCTTGGCAGGCGAGTCAGCGGGCGCCAACCTGGTCACCAGTCTGGCTCTTGCCACCTCCTGCGAGCGTCCCGAGCCCTGGGCCAGGGCGCTCCTCGAGGCGCCGGCTCCCATCGCCGTCATGCCTTCTTGCGGTTTGCACCAGGTCAGTGATTCCGAGCGATTTGGTCGCCGACGAAAGCTCTCGCCTTTCATCACTACACAGCTCACGCAAATCAGCACCGACTATATCGGTGCCCGCGAACATGCCGAGGTCGAGCTCGCGGATCCATTGTTACTCCTCGAGCGGGGGCCTCGTCTTGCGCGGGCCCTGCCGCGCTTTCTAAGCACCGTCGGAACGCGCGACCCGATCCTCGATGACACACGACGCCTTGCTGCCGCACTCGATCGTCTCGAGGTGGCTAACGAAGCCCACTACTACCCCGGCGAAGGCCATGCCTTTCAGGCATTGGTGTGGAGACCCAAGGCCAAGATGTGGTGGCATCACACTCTGGACTTCATGCGACGTGTGCTCGACGAGCATCCGAGCGCGGCCTAAGCGATAGCGATGCGGCGCTCGTCCATCCACTCGGTCTTCAGTCTCACCGATCCGATTTTTCATGCAGGCAAAGCGGGGGCGGCCTGCGCCCTGGCTCTCGTCATGGCCTACGCGCTGGCCATTCCCGACAAGGTAACGGCTAGCTTCGTTGCCGTGCTGTGTTGCGCCCCGGCGGCGCTCATGGGACTGCGAACCAGTCTCGAGCAACTGGCGGGAAGTATCGTCGGAGGTGTGTTCGGCACGCTCGCTGCGCAAAGTGGCTTGCCGGAGATGGCCGGCGTTCCCCTTGCCATCTCCTTTGCGATCTTGTGCACGCACGCGATTGGTTTTCATCAGGGAACCGTCGTCGCAGCCTTCACAGCCCTCTTCGTGCAAATCGTTTCTTTCGGTGGCCCGCTCAAGACCTTCGGGTTTCGCATCGAAGCGGTGGCCATCGCGGCCTGTAGTGCCTTCGTCGTCAACGTCGTGGTATCGGCCTTCTTCTACGAAACACTCTTCGACAAGCGACTTCATCGCAGCAAAGGACGCCTCGATGACTTGCTCGTGGCTGCCGCAGAACGTGGCCCTGGCGTCTTGCACGGCTTCTTTGCGGTGACCAGCCAGCTCAATGCCGAGCTCGCCCAGGCCGTCCGCGAGCTTGGCTGGCGGCGCAATGGTGCCATGGTCAGCAGACTGCGCGCTCGCGAGGCACAAGCCGTCTGGCTTCGCGACTACGCGCATCTGCTCGTCGATTTGGAATTCTCGATAACAGGTCAGGAAGCGGAGACCCGCGACTTCTTGCGCTGGCTAATCCGACGTGAGGGCACGCAGCCAGCGTTGCAAGGAGCAGGGCAGGCGGCGGCGACACGCATCCTCGCGCACCTTGCGGCCGAACCTGCCTGGCCAGCTTGAGACAATTGGACGGTCGCTACCAAGCAAGTGCGCCTCAGATTGTTGCGCAGCCCTTACAAGTGTCGAGCGATTTCCCTCAAAACGAAGCAAGCGTCTTGAGTCGACTGCGATTGCTAACACTTTTCAGACGGCACGGCCTGTGGCCTAGGGCTAGAGTGGTCGTGCCCTCGAGAGATTCATTCTCAGGTGAAACAGGAGATCCAAATATGTTCAAAACAAATCTACTACTCGTTGTCCTTGCTTCGGCTTTTGCTTTTGCCGGCTGCAAGAAAGACGAGAAGCCCGCTGATAACGCACCAAAAACCGCAGAGCCAGCCACGGACGACAAAGCCGCCGCTGCTACCCCTGAAGAGACCAAGCCGGTTGAAGAGGAAAAAGCCCCTGAGGCTGCCGCCACTGGCGACATGACCCGCGAAGCCGTCGCCGAGAAGGCCGTCGAGATGTTCACGAAGATGAACGAGACCGTCAAGACCGCCAATGGCGACTGCAAGAAGATCGCTGAGGGCTTCACCAGCCTCATCACCGAGTTCAAGCCCGTCATGGACGCCGGCAAGAAATTCGAAGAGGACCCAGCGAACAAAGAGTGGTTCGAAGCCAACTACGGCGAGAAGGTCAAAGGCCTGATGGGCGAGATGATGGGCGCCATGGGCGAGTGCATGACCGACCCAGCGATCCAAAAAGCGTTCGAGGGTATGGAGTAAGCGTTGCGAGGGTAGCTAGTTCTACCTACGTGGCAGTTCGCTGCCAGCAAGGGCCCGCTTCCGGCGGGCTCTTGTCGTTTCGGGCTCGGCAGCTCGGCAGCTCGGCAGCCAGGCAGCCACCCAGCCAGGCAGCTCCGCAGCTCGGCTGCTCAGTCGCAAATCGTTCCGAAGGTTTCGCCGTCATAGGCGCCTAGCCCGGTGTAGATGAGCTTGCCGTTGGTGTAGAGGGGGAGCATCACCAACTTGATGCGCTTCTTGCCTTCGATCCACGCAGCGGTTTCTTCAACGTCTGTCTCGCCACCGTTGCCAAGAACCAGGCGCAGCTTGCCTTCCTTGGTCGCGAAGATCATGCCGCCGCTGTCATCGACGATATCCGTCAAGGTCGTCTGGCGAACATTGCCGCGTGGCCCGCGGAAGACGCGGAAGTTTTGCCCGCCAAACTCGTCGGAGTAGGAATCGACATAGTAGTAGTTGCCGCGATCATCGCGCGCGAGGGCAAACTCGCGGCGCTTCCAGAGTGGCTCGTCGATATAGGTCGCGTCGTTGAGGACCGCCATGCGGGTCTTGTCATCGACGGGCAGAAAGCTGATCTCCCGATCGAGGCACTTCGTTACCCAGCCCTCGGGGGTGTGCCGAAGCGCGGTGCCTCGGATCGGCGCCCACGCTTCGGTGTTGGCCATTCGCTTGTCTCTAGCCAGACGTCGCATGGTCTTTCCGTCACCGAGGTACATCGGAATCACCTTGGTGGTGGTATCGGGACTGAAGCGCAGGACCCGGCCATCCGCGTCCCGCACCACGGTGTCGGTGAGTGCGAGCTCCTTGGACAGGACTTCAAAGGCCTCCCGCCCCCGCCAGCCCGTGGCCGGGGGTTGCGTGAGTCGCAGGACGCCATCCTTAACCAGCATCGTGGACGTCTTACCGTTGGAGCACTGAATGCGCTGCACGTCGCGCAGAAAGGTCTTATGAGAGGCCGTGTCACGGCGGCAGATGTCCCGCGCTGTGTCCATAGAATCAGGACAGTAGTTGGTCAGGACCAACTCCTCATCCGAATAGCTAGACCAATCGATCTCGAGCGGAATGGTTTTGCCACAATCCCTTTCGATGTTGGCACTGGTGATGCTCAAGGACTTCTTGATTCGAGCGATGTGATACTCGCGATCAGGTCGTGCCAGGCGCGCGAGAACGCCCTCGGCTCTCTGGGCTCGGTGGGCGGCGACGAGGTTCTCGACGTCGATGGCCTTCGAGGCGTCAGCGTCGTAGTTGACGCGGAAGGGCGCCTG
>JAHEAK010000381.1 GCA_024642805.1 Kofleriaceae bacterium
GCCGTAGGTATCGGTGATGACGCCACCGCGCGGGCCGAGCTCAACGCCGGCCGCCTCGAGGCCAAGGCCCGCGGTGTTGGGATGCCGACCGGTGGCGAACATGACCAGATCGGTTTCATGGTGCTCGCCGCTCAGGCACACGCAGCGCAGACCGGTGTCGGTCTTTTCGATGCGGGTTATTTCCGTGTTGAAGGTCAGCGCCACACCCATCTTGGCCAGGTTGGCGGTGACTTCGCTGCGCAGGTCGTCGTCGAAGCCGCGCAGCGCTTTGTCGCGGTGATGCACCAGCGTGACCTTGGCGCCGAGACCTTGGAAGATGCTGGCGAACTCGACGCCGATGTAGCCGGCACCGACGACGGTGATGCGCTCGGGCAGGCGCTCGAGATGAAAGGCCTCGTTGGAAGTGATGGCCAGCTCGGCACCGGGAATCTCTGGCAGCGTCGGGCGGCCACCGGTGGCGATCAAGATGTGCTTGGCCTGATAGATCTCGCCGCCGACCTCGACCTCGTGAGCGGAGTGCAACCACGCGCGCCCATCGAGGACCTCGACACCTGCCTTCTTCAGCATGTCGATGTAGATGCCGTTGAGGCGATCGATGCGAGCATCCTTGTTGGTCACGAGGGTTGGCCAATCGAAGCTGCCATGCAGGTCCCAGCCGTAGCCCTTGCCATCCTCGAGGGCATGTGAAAAGGCCGAGGCATAGACGAAGAACTTCTTGGGGACGCAGCCGCTGATGACGCAGGTGCCGCCGTAACGACTCTCCTCGGCGATGGCGACCTTGGCGCCAAGATTGGCGGCGATGCGCGCAGCACGCACTCCACCCGAGCCGCCACCAATTACGAAGAGGTCTACCGATTTGGCCATGCGCCACTCTACCCTGAGTCGTCGTTCCCAGGCAGCGGCTCGCGCGCGAAGATGGTCTGTGCGAGCTTCGAAGTGCGAGCGGGAAGGGCGAGCAGCGCAAGCGATACCCGCAGGCTGCGACCTGTGAGGCTCTGCCATAGAGCCACAGTCAGGTGCTAGTTCTCGTGTCTGCCTTGTCTAGGTTCGAAGATGTCCTCATGGCCATCTTCCGCACCTGGGCGTTCATTCTGTTCTTTGCAATCGCATCCTGCGCGGCCCAAGGGATCCGCAGCAGCTATCAGATCTATCCGGTGCGCGCTCCCAGCGCTGCTACCAGCTTTGCCAAACTTGGCGCCGCCAGCACTCGGGTCTTGGCCGAGAGCTACGCCGAGACATCCGACGCGCCCATTCGCCTAACCGCCAGTGACGGCACGGGCCTCGATCTCGCGTCGCTGCGCGTACGCACCATCATCGACGGGCCGCTGGCCTTCACCGAGCTGAAGATGGCCTTTCACAATCCGCGCAAGCGCGAGCTGGAAGGACGCTTCGAGATCACCTTGCCCGATTCGGCGCAGGTCGCGAGGCTTGCGATGAGACAGGGCGATAGCTGGCAGGATGCCGAGGTCGTGGCCAGACGCCGGGCCGAACAGGTCTACGAGAGCTATCTGCACAGGCAAGTCGATCCTGTTCTGCTCGAGGCCAGCGCCGGCAATCGCTTTCGCGCACGCGTCTATCCTATTCCCGCAAGGGGCGACAAGGAGATCATCATCTCCTACTCCGAAGTACTGCCCGCCAGCGGCGACTACGAACTTTTCCTGGCTGGCCTGCCCATGATGAGTAAGCTGGATCTGGACGTGCATCGCGGTAGCCAGCGCGAGCGCTTCGTCAAGCGCGACTATCTCAGTCCCGACAATCTCGTGCTGCCCGGCGACACGCCCGTGGCCAGCGCTGAGCGCGCAGGTGAACTCATCATGATGCACTGGATCCCCGAAGCGGGGGTGGTCGCGGATGTTCCCGACAAGCTGGTGGTCTTGGTCGATTCCAGCGCCTCGGCTGCCGGTATCTACGGGCAAGAAGTGCGCTCGCTGCAGGCGCTCGCCAAGGCACTGGCAACGAGCTACGGCGACAAGCTCGAGCTGGAA
Organism: Kofleriaceae bacterium; assembly: GCA_024642805.1. GTDB lineage: Bacteria > Myxococcota_A > Polyangia > Haliangiales > Haliangiaceae > NORP324. The sequence goes on from JAHEAK010000381.1 coordinate 1,986, forward strand.
GTCGGGTGCTACGACAACGAGGTGCAGCCGATCTTTGCCGGGCTGGCCAAGGACTATGGTGCTAGCGAGACCGACACGCTGCTGGCGCACGGCGCGCTCGGAGCCTCCAACCTCGAGGCGGCCCTGCGCTGGGCCGAGGGCCGCGGTCATCGCGTGCTCTTGCTAGGCGACGGCATCGCGACAAGGGGTGCTCGATCCTTTGTCGAGCTGGCCAAGGTCTACGAAGGCGGCAAGCCCGCTCGCATCGACAGCCTGTCCTTTGCCAGCGCGCGCGACACCCAGCTTCTGGGCCGCATCAGTCGGGAGCTTGGTACGCGTTCTGGTGTGGTGCTGGCCGCATCGCAGTCTGCTGAGGACTGGGCCCGCGCGCTCGGCTATGCAGCGCCCGAGGAGCTGCGCGTCGAGGTGGCAGGCGCCACGTGGATCTGGCCGGAGCGGGTGCAAGCGGCACGGGCCGGCGAGGGCGTCATCGCCTTTGCCAAGTTCGAAGCCGAGGGGGCGGCTCGGCTCAGCGAAATTCGCGTGCAGCTCGAGAGCGACAAGGGCCCCTCGGAGCTGCGTCTGCCGGTCCGCGAGGGCGAGCAAGCCCTCATTCGACGGCAGTGGGCATCGGTGCAGCTGGCCGCACTGGCCGCGGGCCAGGAAGGCCACTTCAGTGAGTTGCGGCAGGATAAATTAGAAGAACTCTCACATCGCTTCCGAGTGCTGACGGCAAGTACCTCCTTCTTGATGCTCGAGACCGACTACGACTACGCGATGCACGGCATCGATCGCCAGGAGTCGAGCGAGATCCTGACCGTGGATGCGACTGGGCTGCGGCGCCTGCGCCACGGCGTGGACGGCGATCGCGAGATCCATTGGCAAGAGGTCATTGCTCGACCCTATGGGACCCAGCAAGTGACCTTCGCAAATCCCTTGGCCGCTAGCCAAGGACGCCCGGCTTCCGATGAAGGCGAAGGTGATCTAGCCATCGTCGATGGCGGCGAGGCAGGCGCAGCGAGCATGGCAGGCACGGTTCGCGATCGAGCCACCGGCGACGCGCTGGTCGGCGTCACGGTCATCGCCGTCAATAGCGCTGCCCAGGGCAACTACAACGCCATTAGCGACGAGCAGGGTCGCTTCAAGATCGCGAACCTGCCAGAGGGGCGCTTCGAGCTCATCCTTATCTACGGCGCTGCCAAAGCCCGCTACAGCGACATTGCGCTGGGTGCTGGCAAGAGCGCCCACATTTTGGCCAAGCTGGATCTGAGCAGGCCGGCCGGTGAAGTGCAGGAGATCAGAGGCCGCGCTCTCATCGACACCACCAAGACCACGCAGGGCATGATGATCGAGCGATCCTACGTCGAGCGTGTGCCGATTCCCGGTCGCACCTTCGAGAGCGCTCTCTCGAGCATGCCTGGCGCCCAAGCCGATGGCGTGGGCGTGAGCTTCAGCGGCTCGACCAGCCTGGAGCATCAATATGTGGTCGATGGCGTGAACACGACCGGGCTCAGCGCGGGCACGATCGGCGCGCCCTCGTCGCATAGCCAGCGACCGCCGAGAAGCGAGAGTGCCGAGCAGCGTCGCTTTCGCAGCCTGCGAGCCAAGCTGGCCACTGGCGCGCTTGCAGAGGCTCTCGAGCAGAGCTTGCGCTGGTCGGCACAGAGTCCAACCAACCTCCTGGCACTGTGCGCGCTCGGCGAAGCGCTCCTTGCCAATGGCCACTACAAACTCGCGGCGCGCGCTTTCGCCTCCATCCTGGATCTCTATCCCTCGCGCGCCGACATGCATCGTGTGGCGGCCGGTTATCTCGCTCGACTCGGCGAGACCGGCAAGGCCCTTGGTCTCGATGCGCTGCGCTTTGCCAATGAGCGCCGCCCCGATCACGCCCACGGCCTGCGCCTCTTGGCCATGCAGATGGCCGTCGACGGCCAGGAGAAGGCCGCCATCGAGCTACTCTTGCGCGGCCTCGCCGAGGGCCAGCAGCAAGACAATGTCGGCGTCGCCCGCTTCGCCGCCGCCCGAGAGCTCTTGCGCCACGAAGCCGGTGTCATCGCGGCCGCGTGGTTGGCAAGGCAGCCCGATGCCAGTCGCGAGATCAAAGCGCTGCTCGACGAGGCCGGCATCATGGTGCCCATGGAGGCCGAGCGCTACGCGGTGCTCAGCTGGGAGAGCGATGTCGCTCGCCTCGATCTCTTGGCCGGTCGCAAGGGGACTGGTTCGGGCAAGGGCGGGCCGGTCAAGGGCAGGCGCTTCCAAGCTGGCAACATCGGCTACGGTCCCGCCGCCATCTTGCTAGAGGAAGAGCTGAGCGAGCCGGTGCACTTCGACCTCGACTTCGCTGACCAGGCCATGATGGGCTACGCCTTTGCCCAGCTGCAGCTGATAACGCTGGATGGCAAGGGCCGCCTGCACGTCGAGACCAGGCCCACCCTGGTCCTCGATGCCCACGAGCGAGTGGCCATGGGCGGCTTCTGAAATCGCTTCGGCAGGCTCGGCACGCCTTTCTCAAGGAGCAGCGGCACCGCGGGCGTTGGTCCGCGCCTGCCATGTGCTAGCCTGCCGCCGTGTCGCACGTACCGCTCGTACCCATCGGTGTTCAGCGCTCTGAAGCTGTTGATCTTCGTACCTTTGATGACTACCGAAGCTCCAATGGCGAGCGCGAGCGCCTGCTCGAAGAGCGCCGCAGCGAAGTGCGCGAGGGCTGGGGACCAAGCTACGTCGAGCGCGTGCATCAGAAGGGCAAGCTGACCTCGCGCGAGCGGGTCGACATGCTTCGCGACCAGGGATCAGACTTCTTCGAAGTAGGCAGCTTCGTCAACTACGGCCTGGAGTACGACCGCGGCGCCAAGTCGCCGGCCGCCGGCGTCGTTACTGGCTTTGCGCAAGTGCAGGGCCGCTGGTGCATGGTCATCGCCAACGACAACACGGTCGCTTCCGGTGCCTGGTGGCCGCGCACCCCTGAGAAGATTCAGCGCGCGCAAGAGATGGCGCTGCGTCTGCGTCTGCCGACCATCTACCTGGTCGACTGCAGCGGCCTCTTCCTGCCCGAGCAGAGTAACTCCTTCCCCGGTGCGCGCGGCGCTGGCCACATCTTCAAGATGAACAGCCTGCTCAGTGACAGCGGCGTGCCACAACTCGCCGGTGTGTTTGGCGATTGCATCGCCGGTGGCGGCTACATGCCCATCATCAGCGATCGCGTGTACATGACCGAGCAGGCCTACATGGTCATCGCCGGCGCCGCGCTCATCAAAGGCGCAAAGAGCCAGAAGATGACCTCGCTGAGCATCGGTGGCCCCGAGGTGCACGTGCATCAGAGTGGCTGCGCCGATGTGCGCGTGCCAGACGACGAGACCCTGATTGCCTGTCTGCGTCGCGAGCTGGAAGGCTTGCCAAGCTCCGCTGCCAATTTCTATCGCGGTGGCGTCGGCGCCAGCGAGCCGCACTTTCCGGCCCACGAGCTCACGGGACTCTTGCCGACCGATCACCGCGAGGCCTACGACGCCGAGCAAGTCTTGGCGCGTCTGGTCGACGAGAGTCTCTTCTGGGAGCTGATGCCCGGCATCGGCAAAGAGATGATGTGCGGCGTTGGCCGTGTCGGCGGTCTCTACGCGGGCTTCATCGTCAATCGCCAAGGTCTGGTCGACAGCGCCGAGAACCCCGGTCAAAAGCATCCGGCCGGCATCCTCTACCGCGAGGGCATCGCGAAGATCTCGGCCTTCTCGCGCGCCTGCAACGACGATGGC
>JAHEAK010000382.1 GCA_024642805.1 Kofleriaceae bacterium
CTTCAAGGTTGCGTCCTTGCCACCCGGTGACTACTCGGTGCTCTACATCTACGGTGACGCCAAAGCCAAGACTGACGTTCGCGTCAGCATCGGCCAGGTCGCCCAGCTCTATCCTTCGATGGACCTCACCAAGCTTGGCGGCGAGGTCACGACCATCAAAGGTCGCGCACTCATCGACACCACCAAGACCACCCAGGGCATGGTCATCGACAAGGCCTTCACGGAGAACCTGCCCATCCCAGGCCGGACCTTCGAGAGCGCTCTGGAGTCCGCGGCTGGCGCTCAAAACGACGGCGTTGGCGTGTCCTTCTCCGGTTCGTCTTCTCTCGAGAACCAGTACGTCGTCGACGGCGTCAACACCACGGGCCTGAGCTACGGCACCGTCGGTTCGCCCGTCATCAACGAGTTCGTCGAGGAGATCGAGGTCATCACCGGTGGCTACATGGCTGAGCACGGTCGTTCGACCGGTGGCGTGGTCAACGTTGTGACCCAGAGCGGTACCAACGACTTCCACGGCACGGTGTTCACCCAGTTCACCAACTCCTTCCTGCAGAAGCGCAACGATCGCGCGCCGATTCAGGCCTGGATCGATGTCGAGTCCAACCTGGCTTACGACGTGAGCCTCGGCGCCACCCTCGGTGGTCCCATCATCAAGGACAAGCTGTGGTTCTTCGTCGGTATCGCTCCGCGACTCATCGCCAACGACACCGACCGCATCACCAAGCGTCAGACCGACTGTCGCGAGCGTCTTCCTGACGGCACCCTCTCGGGCTGTGATCAAGCGCCCGATGGCTCCTTGATGTACGCCGACGGCGAGCCTGACGTTGATGATGAGGGCTTCTTCATCTACGACGAGCTCGATCGCAGCACCAGCCGCTCACAGGCAACCGAGTACCAGTTCGTCTCCAAGATCAACTACTCGCCAACCCCAGAGCACGCCGGTCAGGTGACCTTCTCGGGTACACCTTTCACCCAGCAGAGCATCGGTGTTACCGGTGAGCCACAAGCCGTCAGCCGTGACGTGCAGGTTCTCACCACCGACCTCAGCGGCAAGTGGACCTCGAAGTTCAACGACGCCAAGACCACCGTCGAAGGTGTTCTCGGTGTGCACCGCTCGACCTTCCAGTCCGGTTCGATCACCAACGCCGCCGACGGCATTCCGCACGAGCTTCTGGTCTTCGGCAACTTTGGCGATTGGGCCGCCGGTATGAACAGCACCACGGGCCAGCCTCGTGAGTCGCAGAAGACCGTGCTTGGCTGCCAGGACTCGATGGACACCAGCAGGGACCCGTACCAGTTCATCGACAACTGTCCTGATCCTGGTGTTGGTTACTCGGTCGGCGGCATCGGCTTCCTCGGCGACGAGGAAGAGCAGCGCACCTCCGGCAAGCTCTCGGTGCTTCAGCGCATCGAGGCTGCTGGTAACCACGAGATCAAAGCCGGCGTCGATTTCGAGAGCAACTTCCTCAACAAGAAGCGCCTCATCTCTGGCGACGTCTACTACACCAACCTGCAGGGCGGCCAAAACCGCATCGAAGTGTTCCGCTACGTGGGTCTCGCTCCTGAGGGCGACACCTCCGGAAACTTCCCCGACCAGTGTGGTCGTGGTCTCCAGGACAGCGATCCGGTGGCATGTAACTACACCCCTGATGGCAACGTCGTCGGCAAGACCCTCAACGTCGCTAGCTACCTACAAGACAGCTGGCAGATCCTGCCCAACCTGACCCTCAACGCCGGTATGCGTTACGAGGAACAGCGCCTGCGTAACGCCGAGCACCTGCAAGGCACCATCGCTGTCGGAACTGGTGAGCGTCTCGGCAAGAACGCCATGACCCTCAACAACATGTGGGCGCCTCGTGTCGGTCTCATCTACGACTGGACCAAAGAAGGTCGCTCGAAGATCTACGGCAACTGGGGTCGCTACTACGAGTCCATCCCCATGGACATCAACGATCGCTCCTTCGGTGGCGAGAGCTGGATGCGCTCGACCTACGATTCGTCGGACCTTGCCCAGTGCGGACTTCCTGACCCCAACCTCGGTGGCGCTTCGGCCACTGCTGGCGGCGCAGGTTGTGTCGCCAACGGTGCAGACCCAGCTCTTGGTGATCAACTCACCGGTGCTGGCACCCTGGTCGCTACCGACCTCAAAGCCCAGTACCTCGACGAGACCATCGTTGGTGGCGAGTACGAAGTTCTTGAGGACCTGAAGGTCGGACTCACCTACCAAAACCGCCGCCTCGGCCGCGTGCTCGAGGATCTTTCCACCGACAACGCAGACACCTACGTGCTTGCCAACCCCGGTGATTGGTCACAAGAGGCAGAGGACGATCTGCGCAAGCGCATCGCCAACGAGACCGACCCCGTCGAGCTCGGCCGCCTCAACAACCAGCTGCGACAGTTCCTCGGTATCCGCCAGTTCGACGCTCCTCGCCGCGACTACAACTCGGTGACCGCCACGCTCTCCAAGCGCTTCTCGCGCAAGTTCTTCGCTCAGTCGAGCTACACCTACTCGCAAACCGAGGGTAACTACCAAGGACTGTTCTCGAGCTCGAACGGTCAGATCGACCCCAACATCACCTCGCTCTTCGACCTTCCCGAGCTGATGGCAAACCGCGACGGCCCGCTCCCACAAGATCGCCCACACTTCTTCAAGCTCGATGGCTACTACACCTTCGATCTCAAGAAGGCAGGCGAAATCACCTCGGGTCTGAGCTTCCGTGCTCTCTCCGGTACCCCCGTGAACGCAACTGGCGCGCACTACCTGTACGGCATCGACGAGACCATGCTGCTGCCTCGCGGCTCCATGGGTCGCATCGACTTCGACTACAACGCTAGTGCTCACGTCGGCTACAAGCGCGACCTCGGCAAAGGCATGAAGCTCGAGGGCTTCCTCGACTTCTTCAACCTCAATGCCTTTGGCTTCCTCGGTGGCCAGGGTACTGCTGGTGTCGACGAGCGTTACACCCGCTCGAACGTCAACCCTGTGGTCGGCGGCAAGTACGAGGATCTCGTCTACCTCAAGCAGTTGCAAACCGGCAACGGCGGCGAGACCGGCGAGCCTGCACTGCGCAACCGTAACTTCGGCAATGCGCAGTTCCTGTACTCGGCTCCAGCGGCCCGCCTCGGCGCCCGCTTGACCTTCTAAGTCGCAGAACAGCAAGCAGAACACATAGCTGTGTACCGGACGGCCGGGTCTCTTCTGAGGCTCGGCCGTCTTTGTGTTATGAGAGTGGAGGGGAGCGCGGTGCAACTCAATCCAGAGCAAGAAGAAGCGGTCAGCCACGGGGATGGCCCGCTGATGGTGCTGGCCGGCGCGGGCAGCGGCAAGACCCGCGTCCTGGTCCAGCGCATCGCCAGTCTGGTCAATAGAGGCGTCCATCCCAGCAGGATTCTCGCCGTCACCTTCACCAACAAAGCCGCCGGCGAGATGCGCTCTCGATTGACCGAACTGCTCGGTTATCACGCGCAGCCCATGTGGATTGGCACCTTCCACGCCACCTGCGCCCGGCTCTTGCGCATCTTTCACCGCGAGGTCGGGCTCTCGGCGCAGTACGTCATCTTTGACGACGACGATCAGATGCGCCTCATCAACTCGCTGCTCAAAGCCCGCAAGCTCAAGGACGAGGCCACGGCTCGCAGCGTGCTGAGCGCTATCGGCAGCGCCAAGAACAAGGGCGAGGATCCAGTCGAGCACAATAGCTTCGGCTATCTCAGCCAGGTCATCAGCGTCATCTACCCCATGTATCGCGACTCTCTGGCGCGCGAGGATGCCGTCGATTTCAACGACCTCTTGCTCAAGGTTCGCGAGCTCTTTCATCACAAGGAGGTGGCGGCACAGCTGCGCGGCCGCTTCGATCACGTCTTGGTCGATGAGTTTCAGGACACCAATCCCGTGCAATACGAGTTGGTGCGCGGCTTCGTGGCCGAGTCACGCAATCTCACCGTGGTCGGTGACGATGATCAGAGCATCTATAGCTGGCGCGGAGCCGAGCCGCGCAACTTGCTCGATTTTAAGCGCGACTATCCGGACGCCAGCGAGGTCAAGCTCGAGCAAAACTATCGATCGACCTCCATCATCTTGCAGGCCGCCAACGCCGTCATCGCCAACAATCGCGATCGCCACGGCAAGAGCCTGTGGACCGACAAAGAAGGCGGCGAGCCGATCCTTTGGGAAGAAGTCGCCGACGAGCGCGCCGAGGGCAGCTTCGTGGCAGCCGCCATCGAGGGCTTGGTGGCCACCGAAGGCCGCGAGTGGGGCGACATCGCCATCCTCTATCGGACGCACGCCCAGAGTCGCGTGCTCGAAGAGCTGCTGCGCTCGCGCCGCATCGCCTACAAGATCGTCGGCGGTGTGTCCTTCTTCCAGCGCCGAGAGGTCAAAGACATTCGCGCCTACCTGCGCCTGGTCGCCAATGGCGCCGCCGACACCAGCTTCGATCGCATCGTCAACGTGCCGGCGCGTGGCATTGGCAAGACGACCATCGAAGCCCTGCGTCACCACGCACAGAAGCACGGCAAGAGCATGCTCGAGGCCGCTCGCGAGGTAGCGGCCGGCCGCGTGGACGACATCAAGGCAGCCGCTCGCAAAAAGCTCACTCGCTTCGTCGAGATCATCGATGGCTTGCAGCAAGTGGACAAAGCCGGCGCTTCGGTCTCCGAGCTCATCATCCAGGTGGTCGAGCGGTCGAGCTATCGTGAGCGCCTCGAGCTCGAGGGCACGCCAGATGCTTCCGAGCGCCTCAATAACCTCGCCGAGCTGGTGTCCATGGCCTCCGACTTCGATGACGAGACCGATGGCGAAGGCACCCTCATCGAGTTCGAGGAGCGCATCAGCCTGGCTTCCGCCATCGACAGCGAGGACGGGCGCGGCACCTCGGTGACCATGATGACCGTGCACGCCGCCAAGGGCCTCGAGTATCCCGTGGTCTTCGTGGTCGGCATGGAAGACGGTCTCTTCCCCTCGGTGCGTGAGCAATTCGATAGCTTCGACGCCGACGCCCGCAAAGAGCTCGAGGAAGAGCGCCGTCTGGCCTACGTAGCCTTCACTCGCGCCGAAGAGCGGCTCATCTTGTCGACGGCGCGGGTCCGTCGAAAGTGGGCCGAGGTCAAGATCACCACGCCCTCGCGCTTCATCGATGAAATTCCCGTCGAGTGTTTGGCGGTGCGCACGGTTGCGCTTGCTCCGCAAGAGGCCACGAGCTTTCGCAGACGCAAGGCCGCGCCGCCCACCGGTAGCTTCCGCGAGGATGAGCACATTGACTACGACCCTGGTCATCACGAGAGCGTTCCCGACAGCCCCGCCAGCGGGCTGCGGCGTACGGCGTCGAGTTCTTCCCAGCAGGAGTTTCCGATCTTCGAGGAGCAGTACGAGCTCGATTTCGATCAGAGTCCCGAGTTCGACCAGAGTGCAGAGTTCGTCGCTATCGCTCCTGGCGCGACCGTCAGGCACACCTCCTTTGGGACCGGGCGGGTCGTCAGCACCAAGGGGGCAGGGGAGAGCCAGAAGCTCGTCATCGACTTCCCGCGGGTGGGTCTCAAGACAGTGATGGTCGGTTTCGTCGAGCCGGTGTTCTTCTGAATCTGCGTGGCTGATGGCCTATTCAGGCATCTTTTCGCCAACCAGCATCAGCTCGCGCGCCTGGCCTGCGCGCCAGACCAGCACCGGAATCTTGCGACCGAGACCTGAGGTCGAGGCGAGCCAGGGCA
>JAHEAK010000383.1:0-4513 GCA_024642805.1 Kofleriaceae bacterium
ACGGGCGCGATCGAGGGCATCCTGCGCGCGCGTGCGCGTTTTGGAAGCCCTTACCTCACGGTCCTCACCTATCACCGGGTGTTCGAAGCGCCGGCCGAGTACCCCTTTGATAGTGGCGTCATCGATGTCGGGCCCGATGCCTTTGACAAGCAGCTAAAGACGCTCAAACGCTATTTCAATGTCGTGGGCATCGATGAGGTGTGCGCACACTTTGCTGGCGAAGAGCGCTTGCCAGCCAACGCGGCCCTCATCACCTTCGACGATGGCTACCTGGACAACGTGCAGGTGGCCGCGCCCATTCTCAAAGACAACGGTCTGCGGGCAGTCTTCTTCCTGGCCACCAACTACATCCAACATCGACGCGTCTACTGGTGGGATCGCATCAACTACCTCTTGCACCATGCGGAGCCCGGTCGCGGTCGCATCGAGCTGAACTACCCGACTCGTCTACAGCTGGATCTGGACGCGGATCGAGCGGGCGCCTTGACGATCCTTTTGCAGCTTCTGAAGATCCAGTTCGATCTCGATGTCGAGCGCTTGCTGGTGGAGCTTGCCAGTGCGCTCGGAGTCTCATGGGACCAGGCACTCGAAGAGGAGCTGAGCCGGGGCATGGTCATGAGCTGGGACGATGTTAGAACCTTGCACAAGATGGGCATGGACGTGCAGTCGCACACTCGCAGTCACCGCCCGCTACAGACGGTCGCCTTTGCCGATCTCGAGAGTGAGCTGCGCGGCGCCAAAGAGGACCTCGAGCGCGAACTTGGTGCCGAGGTGAAATCCATCTCCTATCCCATCGGTCGCTCGATTGCGCGACTCGAACCCATCAAGCAGGCCCTGCGCGACGCCGGCTACAAGATTGGCTTCACCAACGCGACAGGCGCCCAGCCGCTAAGCGGCAGCGATCCATTCGATCTGCGGCGCATCGCGATGGAGCCGGAGTACCAGGCGTCCTTCTTTCGGGGTGTGCTCGCCGTGCCGCAGTTGGGGCACTAATGGCTGATAGCGCCCCAGACAGCTCACAGGACAGCTCACTGGACAGCTCACTGCGCGTGGAGTTGCTGCGAGACCTCGAAGGGCTCGAGGCCTTGCGCGAGGCATGGGATCTTCTGCTCGCCGCCAGTGAGTGCAACGAGCCCATGCTCAGCTCGATCTGGCTCATCAACTGGTGGCGCGTCTACGGTTCCTCCGATGGTCGCGAGCTGTGCAGCCTGGCCTGGTATCGCGGCCAGGAGTTGGTCGGCTTGGCGCCCCTGTGCAAGCGTCGCTGTGTAGAAGCCGGTGTCGGCCTCCAACGAGTGGAGCTCCTCGGCTCAGGCGAAGACGAAGCGGACGAGACCTGCTCAGAGTACATCGGAATCATCGCTGCGAGAGGCCAAGAGCAGAGCGTGAGCGAGAGCTTTGGGCAGGTGTTGCGCGCCGACGCGGGCCTCCTCGGTGAGTGGGACGAGCTGGTGCTGACCGCGCTCAGCAGTGAAGTGGTGATGACGCCGCTCTTGGCGCGCGCGCTTGGCAAGGCGGCCGAGTACGAGGTCATTGGTGGTGCGCCCTTTGTGCACTTGCCGAGCACCTGGGACGAGTATTTGGCCGGCATGCCTTCCTCGCGCCGCTACATGATCAAGCGCTCGCTCAAGGAGTGGGAAAAGTGGTCCGGAAGCAAAGCGAAGTTGCGCCGTGTGACCTCAAGCGATGAGCTCGATGGCGCCTTTGACATGCTGGCCGAGCTACATGCGCAGCGCTGGCAAGAGGTCGATCACCATGGTGCCTTCGCCTCGCCCCTCTTCTCGCGCTTCCACCGCGAGACCATGCGTGAGCTCTTATCAGCTGGCGCCCTCTGGCTGGCCTGGTTGGAAGTGGATGGACAGGCGGTTGCCGCCATCTACAACATCGTTTGGAACAACCAGGTGCGCTTCTACCAGAGTGGTCGCAAGGTCGACGTTCCGGAAAAAGTTCGAGCTGGCATCGTGATTCATGCCTGCGCGATTCAGGAAGCCATCGCCGCTGGCTACAGCCACTACGATTTCTTAGCAGGGACCACCCGCTACAAAATGCAGCTGTCGAACAATGTGCGGCCCCTGGTCGAGCTGCGTCTCCGACGTCCAAGCTGGAGAGCGAAGCTGCGACAAATCGCCCAGGGCGGCGTGGCGGCTGGTCGATCCATGCGCAATGAGTGGCGAACTCGCCGTCGCCCGACTGCCAGCTAGTGGCCCAGGTGGTGGCCCAGTTAGGGGCCCAGCTAGGGGCCCAGGTGGTGGCCCAGGGGTGGCCCAGGTGGTGGCCCAGGTGGTGGACATGTGCGGCGGGTCCGCTCCTGTGCGGCCATTTGCGGCTAGACTTGCCGCCATGCAACGCCTGGCCTGCGCCCCCATCGCTGTCCTACTAGCCCTTCTGGCCGCGTGTGGCGGCGATAAGGCGGGCAGCAAGTTTACCGACCCGCCGCAGTTTAGCTGTGAGGCTGCCCAGGATCGCGGTCCGATCTTCTACGTCACTGACGATGGTGACGATGGTGGCGACGGCAGCGAGGCCTCGCCATGGGCAAGCATTCAGCACGGCGTCGGTGAGATGCCAGATGGCGCGACCTTGTTGGTTGGAGCCGGTACCTACACGGGGCGTATTCGCCTGGACCGTGCCTTTGCCGAAGGCATCACCATCCGTGCCGAGCCGAGCTATCAGGCGCGCCTGCGCGCTGACGAAACCGTGGTGACGATCTACGAGGGCCAGGGCATCACCCTCAGCGGCTTTGACATCTCGCACACGGGGCCCGGCGCAGGCCCACTCGTCGTGCAGATTCAAGATCTGATCGGTGACTCCGGCGGCGACGATGCCGTAAGCCGAATCGTTCTGCGCAACAACATCATCCACGACAGCTACAACAACGACCTCCTCAAGATCAACAACGGCGCGCGCGACATCCTCGTCGAGCGCAACATCTTCTACAACCAGGCCGGCAGCGACGAGCACATCGACATCAACAGCGTTGCCGATGTCGTCATTCAGGACAACATCTTCTTCTCCGATTTCGAAGCCTCAGGTCGCTCCAACGACCTGGATACCAGCAGCTTCATCGTCATCAAGGACTCCAACGGAAACGAAGACGGCTACGAGGGCTCGGAGAACATCTCCATTCGCCGCAACGTCATGCTCAATTACCAGGGCAACAGCGGCACCAACTTCCTGCTCATCGGCGAGGACGGCAACCCCTATCACGAGGCGACCGGGGTCTTGGTCGAGAACAACCTCATGGTCGGCAACAGTGGCAACGATGTGCGGGCTCCCTTTGGCGTCAAAGGCGCCAAGGATATCGAGTTTCGCAACAACACCATCGTCGGCGACATGCCCGGGCAGGCCTTCGCATTTCGCTTCAACCAGGAGGGCGACAACCCGACCAACCAGAACATCGAGCTGTACAACAACATCTGGTCCGATCCGACGGGCACAATGGGTGACTTCTCCGACACGCCGATTGGCGAGAGCGAGAACATCACCATCGACAACAACCTGTATTGGAACGGCGGCAATGAGATTCCATCGGACTCGGAGGACTTGGTCAACGTCGGCGACGACGCGCAGGCCATCGTGGCCGATCCCAAGATTGAAGAGGGCAGCGGCCCGATGCCAGTGTGGCTTGTCGCCGACTCGCGCTTCGCTGATGGTTCCGGTGACATCTGCCTGGCTTTCGAGCAGATGGTCGCGCGCTACGGCCTCTTGCAAGCGGGCAGCGCGGCCATCGGTGCCGCCCGCAGCGATCGCGCACCGACAACCGACATTCTAGGAAAAACTCGTAGTGGTGCACCCGCTGTGGGCGCGGTCGAGCCCTGAGAGCGAGCGGGCCGAGCGCGTGCGCGCCAGGGGTCACACCAAAATCGTCAGTGCAGGTGATTTCGGGCGCAGGTCCCCTGACACAGTGTGCAATCTGTCAACGTTGTCAGGGCCTGATCGGGTATACTCAGGCCAATGCCGTACCCTCTACATCCGACACGCCTCTGGCTTTGCGGCTTGTGGATCTTGGGCGCCTGCACCTTCGGGGATTTCACGCCCGATGCTGGCATCACCGATGCGGGCCGAGACGCTGCCATCTTGGATGGCGCGGTCGTGGACGCAGCGCCTGTGGATGCGGCTCCCGTGGATGCGGCTCCTGTGGATGCCTCCGGCCCCGATGCAGCCAACCCGGATGCTCAAGTCTTCGATGCCGGGCCGCACAGCATTGGCGCCCTCGACATAGGCCTCAGTACGCTGGTTGGCGATAGCAGCGCCGGCCTGGTCAATGGGCCACGCGAGTTTGCGCTCTTCGACAATCCCGTCAATGTGCTGGTCGCTCCCAGTGGCGATGTGCTGGTTGCCGACTTCAACAACTCAGCCATTCGCAAGGTCAGTCCCAGTGGAGACACGGTGACTCTGACGCGTCAGCCCGGCTTCAGTCGCCCCTTTGGCATGGTCATCGGCGCCGACGGCAAATTCTTCGTGCAGACTGATCGCAACAGCACGGGCGCGCAGACCGGTGCGCTGTATGAGGTGG
>JAHEAK010000383.1:4523-5703 GCA_024642805.1 Kofleriaceae bacterium
GCCCTCTCGGATGGCCGCATCGTGCTTGCCAATCCTTTTGATCACACCCTGCGAATCTATGATCCCGACGACGACAGCATCGTCTTGCTTGCTGGCGCTGCCAACACACCCGCTCGCGTCGATGCGACAGGAGCGGCGGCTCGCTTCAACCGACCCTCGGATGTGGTCGTCACCAGCAGCGATGAGATCTTCGTCAGCGACAGCTTTAATCACCGAATCCGCAAGGTCACGCTTGCTGGCGTGGTAACGACGGTGGCGGGCAACGGTGCAGCGGGATCCACCGACGACGTTGCGATCAACGCAAGCTTCAATCAACCAACCGGGCTCGCGTTGCGCGACGATGCCACGCTGTATATTTGCGAGTTCGGATCGGGGCACCTTCGGCAAATGGCCGGCGGCATGGTCACGACCATCGCCGGCTCCACACGCGGCTTCGCTGACAACAGCGATCCACTACTCGGGCAGCTCAACGTCTGCGAGGGCATCGACTACGTGGCGCCCTATCTCTACCTCTCGGATGGCAACGGCGGCAGCAGCGATGCCTTTCATCGCGTCCGCAGACTCGACTTGACCCCCTGAGGGGCCGGCGCGCTAGGCGCGAACATCTGGTCGGCCGGCGCGCTAGGCGCGAACATCTGGTCGGCCGGCGCGCTAGGCGCCGAACATCTGGTCGGCCGGCGCGCTAGGCGCGAACCCCTGGTCGGCCGGCGCGCTAGGCGCCGAACATCTGGTCGAGGTAGTCGGCGATGCGAAGGGCACTCTTGCCGTCCCAAAAGCGCGGAATGCGACCGGCGGGCTCGGAGGCAATGGAGGCCTTCCAGGCCGGCACGATGGTCTCGCGGCGAATGCCTGCCAGGACGTTGGTGCCTTCTTCGACGGTAACCGGCCGTTCGGTGTTGTCTCGCAAGGTCACACAGCGAACGCCAAGCACCGTGGTTTCCTCCTGGATGCCACCGGAATCGGAGAGAACCACCTTGGCGCCCGCCATCAGGCGCATGAAGTCGAGGTAGCCAACCGGGCCCGAGAGCTGCCAGCGCGAGCTATCCATCTGCAGGCCGGCATCCGCAATGCGCTGGCGTGTGCGGGGATGGACGGGGAATACCAGGGGCACATCCTCTTTGGCAATGTCGTCGAGGACGCCCATGATGTGCCGAAGCTGATCTGGATCGTCGACGTTGCT
>JAHEAK010000384.1 GCA_024642805.1 Kofleriaceae bacterium
TTCATGCTGCCATCGCTCTGCGCACTGAGAATGTGCAGCGAACCGATGCCGTCAATGACGGCCAGGGTGATGCCTTCCTTGCCTGCCGCCAGTGAGAAGGCGCGCGCGCCTCGAATCGGAACCAGGGCGGGTTCGGCTTTGCCGTCGAGGGCGGGCCAGAAGCGCACGCCGCCCATGGAATCGCGCGTCATGGCCATGGCGCCATCGTCGGAAAGCACGACCATGTCGATGTTGTTGGAGTGGGGAACGCCGGTGGTGCGAGCTGCCATGCTCGGTCCCTGGCCAAGCACCAGGTCGCGATGCGATGCGATGGGGCTGGCTTCGGTGTCGAGTGCCGAGCTTGTCGCTGTCGGTTGGCTACTGCTTCGGCAAGCGACCAGGGCAAAGAGCAGGGTGGAGAGGACTCGCAGTTTCATAGGGTTTCCAGGTAGGCGACCAGAGCGTCGACATCGTGGGCCTTCAGTTGGGAAAGCTTGCCCATGCCGTGCACCGATCCGTTTTCCAGCAGGAGGTCTCGCAGGGTAGCAGCACTGCCATCATGGTAATAGGGGGCACTGGCGGCCAATCCGATAAGCGAGGGGGTGTTGACCTTCGGCAAATCGTCGCTGAATTCGTAGCTCTTGCCGTCGGAGTAGTTGACGCCGGCGTGGCAGCTTGCGCAGCCGAGTTCCTTGCTGGCAAAGAGCTCCTTGCCGCGCGCACTGGCACTGGCCAGGGTGCTCTGGCTCGAGCTTTTCATCGTGCGCACGGCGGGCAGCGATTCGAGATAGGCCTGCAGATCGGAAGCATCGCTTGGCGCGATACCCGAGCCGCCCAGGCGCACGACGGTGTGCATCAGGCTGGTGTGCAGGTCCTTGTCTTGACCGTCCCATTTGAAGGGATGGGTGCCGACCAGACGCCCGGCGAGAAGCGGCGTCTGCAAGTCAGTTCCGCCAATGCGCCAGCTGAGACCATCGTTGCGGGCCTCGGGATGACAGTTGCCGCACGACATGGATCCCGCGCTCGACAGGCGTCCATCGTTGCCTTTGTGGAAGAGGGCGCGGCCTCGCTGGGCCGCCTCGCTCAGCTTGGACTTGCTCAGCGCGGGCGACCAGGCAAGGGTTCCTGGGTCCTGGCCCTCGGGATGGATGCGAGCCACGCGCTTGTCGAAGGAGCAGTGCACAAAGAGGTCGCCATTGTCGGCGATGGCGATGCCGTCGGGACCGCAGCTGTGCGTGTCGTGTTGAATGCTCCAGTTGACGTGATTTTGGATGCTGGCGCTCGAGGTGTTGCGCAAGCCGTAGACCTGGTCATTGGCCATGTCGGCGATGTACAGGGCATCGCGAGCTTCGTCGTAGGCGAGTGCGCGTGGCATCTGAACGCGAACGTGCGCGCGACCAGGCGCATTCCAGGAGCGCGGAAGAAAGGCCAGACGATGCAAGATGGGCGGGTTGCCCTGCGCGGATCCGCCGTAGACGCTCTGCGACTCTTGACGACCTGTGATGGCCGCTAGCGGCGTGCTTTGTTGGTAGGCGACCACTGCGGTGTCTCCGACGAAGGTCGCGGCAAAGGCGTTGCGCGCGTAGCGCTCGGGCACGCGCTGGCGGCTGTCGATGGCGTTGTTGTCGGGATCGCTGACGGAAATCTCGGTGTGCAGCGCTTGGAAGCGCAGTCTCGGCTCTGTGCCCTCCGCGCTGAGCGTGAGGCGGGCGATGGCGGCGGTGCCAAGGAAGCTCACCATGGCTTCACGACCATCGGCGGAAATGGCAACGGCGCGCGGCTCGGGGCCGATGTCCAGCGACCAGCGCTCACTGGCGTCGCCGGTATCAAAGGCTTGCAAGCTGCGCCCGGCGATGCTGCTGACCAAGAGGGTCTTGCCATCCGGTGTGAGAGCCAGGCCGTAGGGCTCGGCCTTGGTTTGGATGTAGCTGGCCCTGCCAAGCGAATCCGAATACGGGATGACCGCGATGCGATCGCCGTTGCGATCAGCGACGAAGACACGCTTGCCGCGGGCATCGACGCACAGCAATCCGGCCGCGGTGCCGATGACTTGTGCGTCGACTTGCTTGGCCTCGCTATCGAGCAAGCTGAGAGTGCCGGTCTCGCCATCGATGACCAGCGCTCCGCCTGCAATGGCGGCGATGCTGCTGCCGGTGAGTGAGCCCTGGTCGAGCTTGTTGCCCCTGGCGTGGGCCCGGTGGGTGCTCGGCTTAGCGGTGAGCATGGCGAAGTTGGTCGCGGCCGTGACATCGCCCGGGGCGATGATGGGCGAGGGCGGCCGCCTTATGCTTTTGGCCATCGCTGGGTGCGCCGAGAGCCCTGAGGCGCTGAGTAGAAGTCCGGAGGCCAGCGTGACGAAGAGGGCGTGGGCTTTCATGGCCTGTGCAAACGCACGGATGGGCGCGCGGATCTAGTGTCAGGCCCCCGAGTTGGCCGCCCGAGCTCGGCCGATGTAGGTCTTGCGCTTCGTGGTGGGGCAGGCGGGGCGGCCTATGGGCCACCTGCTCCCTGCGCCAAGGCCCTGCACGACGTGGCGCTCGCTCACCGGGCTTGTCGTTGCCGGGCCTGGCCGTCCAGGTGGGGGCCTGAATCCCTTTTAATTGCGAGGTATTAGCGTGCAGCCGCGAGCAGCTCGGAGCCCGAGACCCACTCGAGGTAGTACTCGAACTCACGGCGCGCTTCCAGCTCGCCCGCTTCCACCAGTGCCTCGAGGGACTTGATGATCTCGCCGAGCTCTTTGGAGGGCGCCAGGCCAAAGTGCTCCATCAGGGCGTTGCCAAGACCCTTCGGCAGGTTGGGCAGGCGGGAGTCCTCTTCGCGCACCGCGTCGATGCGATCGGAGAGAGCGCTGATTTGGAAGAGCAGCTGCCGGCGCCGGCCAGGGCGCTTGGAGGTGATGTCGGCGCGGCTGAGGTCGAGAAGATCGGTGAGGTGCTCGTCCATCTCACGCGCGAAGCGGCGCACCGCCGAGTCGGTCCAGTCCTCTTCGTACTGCGCCGAGCGCAGATGGTACTTGATGAGGAAGCGCACCTTGCGGCGCAGCTCGCTCTCGAAAGGCATGCGCCTATTGAGCTTGTCGAACATGCGCGCCCCGACTTCGGCGTGCCCGTGAAAGTGCACACCCGTCTTGGTAAAGGTGCGAGTAGGAACTTTACCAATATCGTGCAGAAGGGCTCCCCAGCGCACAGCGGGGCGTTTTACGGCTTGCTTGACCACGAGCTTGGTGTGCTCCCACACGTCCTTGTGATGGCGGCCGGCCTCCTGTTGCAGGTGTCGGGTGGCCTCGAGCTCAGGGTAGAACTCGGCTAGAAAGCCGATGATGCGCAGCCATTCCAGAGCCACTTCGGCGTGGTTTTGCAGGAGCGGCTCGGTCATGGCCTCGACGAGCTTGGCGGGCTCGACCTCGCGCAGGGAGTCCAGCTGGGCCCGACAGGCCTCGCTTACTTCCTCGGGAGGAAGCTCGCCGGTTTGGCCGATGCGAGTGGCCAGGGCCATGAGAGTGAGCGGGTCACGAGACACGATCGACGGCAGAAAGGTGGCCACCTCATCGAGGGGACAGCTGTGAACTTCGTCGACGACACTCTGCATGCTCATTTCGCAGCCACCGATTATCGATAAGCGGGCCATAGGTCAAGTTGCATGGAAGAGCTGGACGAGGGAAGCGATCCTCCGGTCGCACCTGCTGGGCCCGCCCAGGTGGGAGTTGTCCGGGACGTCCGGGGCTTGCGTTGTCCGGGACGTTTGGGACAACGCGAGCCCTTCGGACGGCCTTGGAACAAAGTCCTTTTGCTACCCGTTTTGCTGTGAGGTGGCGTGCAAAGAAATCAGTGTAGGTTGAGATCGCACCTTGGAACGGAGATTGTATGTTTACAGTGGCATGGTTGGACGTATCACCGAGAAACATCTCTCAGAAGCCGAGAAGACTTTTCCGGGCATTGCGGCCATGTACCAGTCTCTCGCCCGTAAGCCAGCGACATTCTTGCAGTTGGTTTGGATTTACGAGACGACCCTCGCGCCTGATCCCAGCGCCCTCGCCCTGGCCTAGTCCAAAGACTGGCTGGCGATCACCCTGGCCAGCCTGTCGTAGATCGTGCCAAGAAGTCGCACTGTCCGGAGTGGCAACGATCCCGCGTTCAGCTAGTTTGCCCCGCGGCGACGAGCCTGCGAGAGTCCAGCCATGAGCGCAGCCATTGGTGTTTTCGACTCCGGATTGGGCGGACTGACCGTCGTCCGGGAGCTGCGCAAGCGCTTTCCCGCTCACAGTATTTGCTACCTGGGCGACACCGCTCGCGTGCCTTACGGCACCAAGAGCGCACGAACCGTTGAGCGCTACGCCCTGCGCTGTCAGGAATTCCTGCTGAAGCAAGATGTTGGGCTCTTGATGGTGGCCTGCAACACGGCGTCCGCCAATGCCCTGCCAGCCATGGTCGCCAGCTCCCCTGTCCCCGTCATCGGAGCCGTCGAGCCTGGGGCCCTGACCGCCCTGGCGGCCTCGCGGAGCAAGCGAATCGCCGTCCTTGGCACCCTGGGAACGATTCGCTCCGGCGCCTACGAAGCCGCGATTCGCAAACAAGACGAAAGTGCACACGTGGTGGGTATGGCGTGCCCGCTCTTTGTGCCTCTTGCCGAAGAGGGCTGGGGGCACACAGACATAGCCGAGGCGATCGCCGACCGCTACCTCTCAGAACTCTTCGCAGGCGAACCCGATGTCGATACCTTGGTCCTCGGCTGCACGCATTACCCCTTGCTTCGCGACGTCATCGCCAAGGTCTGCAAGGCACGCGCGCCCCTGCCAGTCACGATCGTCGATTCCGCAGCGGCCATGGCTGACCAGGCCGCTGGATATTTGAGCGCAGCAGCCGGGCAGACGCAGGCACCTCTCCGTTGTTTCGTGACCGACGCATCGCGCATGGATGAGCTGGCGCCTCGCTTCTTGGGCGAGGCCCTCGAGGCTCCCGAGATGGTCGACTTGTAGCCGAATTCGAGCTCTAAACCAGTGCTTTGAGGTCTTCTTCGGCCTTGGCCCGCTCGAGCAGATCGATGATCGACGAAGGCTTCTTGAAGCGATCGGAGATGTCGTCCTCGATGATCGGGTAGTCGGTGCGAAACTCGAGTCCGTCTTCGTAGAGCGTCTCTTGTAGCTCGTCGCTCTCAAAGTATTGGGTGACCGTCTTGTTCTTGTGGGTGCGCTTGCGCAAGAGGTCCACTTTGGAGGCCAGCCAGCTGTACAGCTCGCCCATGGCCTCTTGACAGACCGCGAGCTCCTCATCGAGGGATTCAAAGAACTCGGGAAAGCGGCTGCGGAAGAACTCTTCATCCTCATCATCGCTGCCGACGCCCATCTTGAGGGCCAGGCGAATGATCAGACAATCATCAGCGTAGCTTGCAAAGTTGTCTCGGTCGGAGATGAGATCGTGCGGAGAGACTGCATAGATGATTGCGCCAATCATCAGCTCTCTGGTTTCTCGACTCAGATTCTCATCGGTGCTGGCTTCGTAGAGAATCTTGATGTCAAAAGGCAGGCTGACCAGCCAAGACCGCATTGTTTTGACAAAGCGACCTGATAGTTCCGCGTCCACGAGTGTTCCTCTTTCCGTTGCGTCAAGGGTGATGAATCACCCAGGTTGTGCGAGTCCCAACGTTAACCTAGTTTGAGCCTCGCCGATCGCAGATGGCGATTCCTTTTTCGCACTTCGGGGCCAGTGTGG
>JAHEAK010000385.1:0-604 GCA_024642805.1 Kofleriaceae bacterium
CTCATCGCGCTGCTCGCAGTGCTTCTTGAGCTCGTCGAGGCGATGACCGTGATCGCCGCCGCCGCCGATGCCGGCCTTCTCGGCAATCGCAACGAACTCCTTGAGGTTCTCATTGACCTCGACGTGACGAGTTCGAACCACGGTGTGCATCGAGTGAAACTTCTCGTAGAAGTTCTGCAGCATGTCGCCCTTGCGGAGCGGCCAGACGGTATCGAGACGCCCTTCGTGCATCTTGTCGAAGTAGAGAGTCACCTTGAACAGGGGCCCTGCCACCTTGTGAGTCATGACCACCAGGAAGAGCGAGAGCAAAAAGACCAGGCCAACGCCTGAGGCCGCCATGGTGAAGATTAGATTGCGATCTTTGCTCTCGAGAGAACCAATCACTTCCTTGGCCAAGGGGTCGGCGCCCAGTTGCTCGCGAATGATGTTGGTGGCGACCGAAGCTTGCTGCCAGATGAGGTAGCCGAGAGTGCCACAGATGATAGCCGAGAGAGCGGTTACGAAAATGACGTAGCGAAGCTGAAGCTTCTTGTCGAGCAGGTAGTTCGACAGCTTGCGGTTATGCTTGTTTTTTGACAAAGGACTCCTCCTTTTCCGCCAGTAG
>JAHEAK010000385.1:614-5682 GCA_024642805.1 Kofleriaceae bacterium
AACCAGCCCGGCCTCCTTGGCCAGGGCAATGGCATCCTTCAGTCGCTCGCGATCCTCTTCTTGAAGCTTGGTGAGGCCCTCGTGAGCGCCCTTGAAGTGATCGTAGAACTCGATGAGTTGATCGCCTTTTCGCAGGTTATAGACCTGGTCGTAGACGTTGTTTTCGAGCTTCTTGAGGTAGAGCCCGACCTTATGCAGTGGCCCGGCCACCCGGTGCGTGGTCTTGATGCCGTAGAAACCTAGCAGCACCAACAAGAAGACGGCCGACGTCACCATCACCTCGGTGATGAGAGAGCGTCGCGCTCGAACGCTGGTCTTGCGGGCCGCGACATTGGCAAGGCAGGCATCGCGCGCGGCCTTGGCGTGGGCTACTTCCTCTGCGCTGGGAGGAGCTGCTTTGAGCTCTCCGACGACCACGACCGGAGTCGTAGGCATGTTGCTGTCGTCGATAGTTACCTTGATGGCAGGTCGCTCGCGTTCGCCATCGCCGTGAGCGTCGTCAGCGGAAGCGTCGGCATTGCCCTCCTCGCTGCCCTCGATGATGGGCTCATCGCTTCCTTCGGCCGTGCCCTGCTCGATGTCCTCGATGGTGGGCACCTCGTCCTCAACCTCGGCGGGACGGATCTCGTCACGCTCAGCGGGAGGCGTCGCCACCGGCGCGCCTTCTTGGAGCAAATCGGTTTCTTCGCCCTCTTCGCCGGGATTCTCCACGGCGTTCGGCGCCTCCGCAGGCTTTGCGACCAAGAGGTCGGGGCAATCGATTTCGTCAATCTTGTTGAGAGCGACTTCGGTTGCCGTGGTGGATTTCTGAGACACCCACCAACCGAGCGGAGCCATGAGCCCAGCAGCGATGGCTAGCATCGTGAACGTGAAACGCAGCTGGTAATTGCTATCGAGGAGATAGTTCTTCCAGCTTCGCTTGTAGCCTTTGTTGTTTGCCATGGGTCGTGCTCCCTATGGTCTCGATTCAATGGTTGGAATGATTTTGCGAGCGACCAGGTCTTCCATGACGGCCGACACGCAATCTTCTTTGGCAAACTGCACTTCTTTGGCGGAGTTGCTCGACTGAACGGCGGCGCCGCCCTTGAGGAAGCCGAACATGCTCTTCTCTGGGTAGGATGCAATCAGCATGGATACTTTACAGGTCACGGTCGTCGTGCTGCCGGAGGTCTCTTCGCTGAGTTCATTGAGGGTTCCGTCGACGTGAAAGGCTTTGACCTTCATCGAATCAATCTGCTTCTTCGAAGGATCTTTTCCACCCGGCCAAGCGATCATCATTCCTGACGCCTTGGACTTGAAAGTTTTCTGCACGATCTTCCGCATGTGCGCCCGAATCGGGTCGGCACCATCCACTTTGGCCGACATCAGTCCGATGTTTATGTAGGTACCTCCGGAAGTAACCTCGCCGCCCTCATCCTCGAGACTCTTCAGGGTATCGAAGGCTTTCTGTGCCTGCTTGCGAAC
Source organism: Kofleriaceae bacterium (assembly GCA_024642805.1). Lineage (GTDB taxonomy): Bacteria > Myxococcota_A > Polyangia > Haliangiales > Haliangiaceae > NORP324. The sequence goes on from JAHEAK010000385.1 coordinate 2,079, forward strand.
GAAGGCGTTGGCGTCGCTGGCGGCAGCGGTCTTGAGATTGTCGAGCACCGCGGTCCGCATCTTGGCGCTGGTGCTCGAATTGACGATCTTGCCGAGAGAGGCGGCCGCCACACCGCGCACCGTCTTGTCGGAGTCCTTCAGCGCTTTGACGAAAGGCCAGACAGCCCGTTGGTCGCGCAACTTGGAGAGTGAAAGAGCGGCCGAGATACGAACCTTGTAATCGGAACTGGTGGAGAGCTGGCTCATCAACCGGTCCACATTGTCGGCATGCGCGCTGCCTGTTAGCCACAGCGCGACAATGACGATGGGAGCTAGAAGTTTTCTGATCACAAAGGACTGCGGCATTTCCCCCCCGAAGGTTTGACCCCCCAACAGGGTCTCGTTCGGTTCGACGTGAGCGGAGCGAGTTTCTTCAGGGCCGGCCAGGGTGAAGTGGCTGCGTCCCCTCGTCATGAGCCTGTTCGCCCGACTAGGTTACTTGGTTTGATTCGTCGTCCGCAAGGTAGCGAGCCGCTAGCTCTACATAATGTGTAGAGCTAGATGAAATCCACTGTAGTTCTTCATCGGTTAACCTCCGACTCACCTTGGCAGGCGATCCCAAGGCCAAATGCCCGTCAGGAATTTCAGTTCCCGGGGTCACTAGCGCACCTGCGCCTACTACACAGTTCTTACCGACGACCGCCCGATCCATGATGATGGCGCCCATGCCGACCAAACTCTGATCGCCAATCGTGCAGCCGTGCAGCACGACCGAGTGGCCGATGGTGACCCGATCGCCGACGATCGTGGCGTGACGACCGCTTGTCACATGCACCACAGTATTGTCCTGCACCGATACTTCTTGCCCGATGCGGATGTGGTGAACGTCAGCGCGAAGTACCACGCCATACCACACAGAGGAGCGAGCACCGATCTTGAGATCGCCGATCAGCACGGCGGTCTCTGCCACGAAGCAGTCTTCGCCCAGCTCGGGTGTCTTGTTGTCAAAGCTGCGGATGATGGCCACGGAGGCTCCTTTGCCGTGAGTAGAGCACGGCACTTAGGATACTGGCAAAACCGGCTCCCGTCAGATCGGCCAGGGCATCAAAGACGGAAGAATCGCGGCCCGGCGTGGTGCTTTGATAGAGCTCGTCCAGACCGCCAAAGGCAGCGCAGGCCAGCGCGCACAGCACGCTCAAAAGGACGATGTTCCAGGTAAAGCTCACGCGCATGGCACGGTGCAGGAGCGCCGACAAGATGCCGTACTCGGTGGCATGGATGAGCTTGTCGAAGCGCCACAGACTCTCGGAGCTCGGCATGCTGTGAGCGGGAATCGAGGACACCGCCAAGATCAACAAGGCAAAGCCGAGCACGGGCCACCACGCGCCAGCCCTGCTACGCATCATCGATCGACCTCGAGCAAGTCGTCTACCACCCGCTCCAGACTGCGCAAGCTGTGGGCGACTACCACCTTATCGCAATGAGGCTCGTACTCGCGCATGGCGCTGTCGCCAAAGCTCCAGGCCGCAGGTGCCTCGGGGTTGAGCCAGATGAGCTGACGACATCGCCTGCGCATATCACCGACCAACTCGGCCCGGGCAGGATGGTAGTTGTTGCGACCATCGCCGATGATGAGCACCGTCGTGCGTCGATTGATGAGCCCCATGTGCCGCTGGGAAAACTCTGAGAAGGCCTGGCCATAATTGGAATTGGCAAAGAGATTGACCACGGCACCGGAGAGCGCTTGCTCGAGGGCAACATCCAGCTCGCTGTTGTGGAAGAGGTCGGAGAGCTCGGCCATTTCGGCGACGAAGGCAAAGCTGTGCACGCCCGCGAACAGCTCCTGCAGCATGTAGGTGAACTGCAACATGAAACGCGACACGTTGCGAACCGAGTCCGAGACGTCGCACAGAACCACCAACCGGGGCTTGCGGCGCGGGCGATGCCGAAAGCGCAGAACGAAGGGAACGCCGCCGGTGGCCAAGGACGCGCGCGTGGTCTTGCGCAGGTCGAGGGTCCCGCGCGCCCTGGCCCGCTTGCGCAGCGCCATACGTGCCTTGAGAACGCGGGCCAGTCGGCGAATCTCGTTGCGCATGGCATCGACTTCGACGGCGGTGAGCTGAGATAGACTCCGATCCGCCAGACCATCGCGGGTCACCTGTTGCCGAAATTCAGGATTGCGCAACTCGAACTGGGCCTGCACGTACGAGCGCACCCCCTGTCGAAAGTCGCGCAGGTTCTCGGCGACGAGCCCAACCAACTGATCGGCATCGTGTGGACGCAGATGGGCCGACACCCGCCTGGCGACCTGCTCGGCCATCTCGGCCGCCTCGTCGAGACCAAGGCGTGCGAGCAGGCGATAGCTGTAAAAGCCCACCTGCAGAGGCGATCGGATGTCGCCCAGCTCCTCCGCCAATCCCGCCGCTTGCACCAGAGCCGCAATGTCGCGCGACTCCAGCCCGAGTGCCATGCGACCCATCGCGCTCATCTCGGCCATCTCCGCGGCCAAAAGCTCGAGCAGCTTTTGTTTGCCACTCTCGTCGAGCTCGAGCTTCTCGACCAGGGCGCTCAGTGGAGAGTCGCCTGCCAAGGCCGCCAGGCCCTGCCCTCCCAGAAAGAAGAGGTCAAAGAGCAAATCAAAGGTGGGGCGATCCTCCTGGCGCTTGACCAGGGTCGCCGCAAGAACCGAGCGCGTGGTAACCGAGTCCTGCATGCCTGTCAGCTGGCAGGCTCGCATGGCATCGATGAGCTCTGCCGTGCTCAAGCGCAGTCCCGCCTGCCTGAGGATGCCGCCGAAGCGCTGCAGTGCCTCTTGCATGCGATCGGCCCTAGATGGATGGGCGAGCGCGAAGGGCGCGTTTTGCCGATAAAACGATGTCGTCCATGTGGAGATCATCCCCGGTATCGGCGTGGCGCACATACCCATCACGGCCGATAACGACGGTGGTCGGCAAGATATTGCTGTAGTGATAGGCCAGATGTACCGCCAAGCTCGGATCGTGAAGAACGGCAACGCCGAGCTTGAAGGTCTGCAGGAAGCTCTCGACGACGGATTGAGAATCGGCTGTCACCGCAAAGACCTCGAGCTCGCCGAGATGTTCTGCCTGCAGCGCAGCCAGCTCTTCGAAGTGAGCGAGGCAAGCCTGACAACGCGTCGACCAGAAGTGCAGGATGATGACCTTGCCTCGGCTGTTGACGAGGCTGCCCTCGCCCTGACCGCCCAACACAGATAGGGAAAACTCCGGTGCCTCTTTGTCGACGAGTCGGCGTTGCAAGAGCTCGCGATCGTCGAGATGAGGGCTCAGCTCCGCCCGCAACGCAAGAGATCGTCCACGACGTTGCACTTGCAACTCCACCGAGTCGCCGACCGAGTGCCCCTGAATGATCGACTGAAAATGTGCGCCGTCCATGATGCCCTGACCATCGATGGCGAAGATCAAATCGTCCGCCAAGACGCCAGCCAAATCTGCGGGCGAATCGGAAATGACCTCGTCGATCCGGATCGCGCGCGGTGCGTCGATAAAGCCAACTCCCAACCAGGCCTTGGGCGTCTCCTGCGCAATCGCAATCTTGGTCTGCGATTGGCTCGGCGATTGGCTCGGCGATTGGCTCTGCGATTGGCTCT
>JAHEAK010000386.1 GCA_024642805.1 Kofleriaceae bacterium
CGCCGCTCACCGATTTGTTCTCGTAGATGATGCCTGGCGCCTGGTTGCCATCGAGGTAGCTGTGCAGGATCTTCGGACCGCACGTGGCAGCGTCTTTGTCACCGACACCCGCGCAGGCGGCGATGCTGTCGCCAAGCACGATGAGACGAGTGGGCGGTGCATCGCACAGCGCTGAGGCGGGGGCCGACGCGTCTGGTACGAGGTTGCTGTTGCCATCGCCCCCGCCGTCGCCGCCGCTACAAGCCGCAAGAGAGCTCAGAGAAAGCAGAACCAGGAATGAAGATAGCTTCATGGAGGGAAGCTAAGAGAGCTGGGCCTCGACAGCAAGCGGAGTTTGCTGGCTTCCTCTGACCTGGCCTCGCCAAGTTGGAGCACGGGGCGAGCACGGGGCGAGCACGGGGCGAGCACGGGGCGAGCACGGGGCGAGCACGGGGTGAGGCGCCAGTCACAATGCTGCGCTGGTAGCGCTGCTAGCTGCGCAATTCCAGACCGATTTCGGCCAGTCGCTTGCGCAAATAGGCCCCCGCCGTGGTCGAGGGATAGAGCACCTTGCCACCGGTCTTGGCCACGCAGCCGGGCAGGGGCGTGAGGTCGGCCTCGCGCACCGGGTGCACGAAGCAAGGCATGGAGTAGCGCTTGCTCGCGCGATCGCTCGGGTTGACGACGCGATGCGTGGTCGAGCGAAAGAGGCCGTTGCTGATGTTCTGCAACATGTCGCCCGAGTCGACGATGACGTGATCGTGCTGTGCCTCGACCTCGAGCCACTCGCCATCGCGACCGAGCAACTCGAGACCGCTGGCCGTTGCGCCTGGCAAGATGGTGATGAGGTTGATGTCCTCATGGGCAGCAGCGCGAATGGCACCATCCGGCGCTTCGTCGGGCACGGGCGGGTAGTACAAGACGCGGATGATGGTGTCGCCCTCGGCGACCATGTCGGCAAAGAGATCTTGCTGCTCGCCCATGTAGAGCGCGCAAGCTTCTAGCAAGAGTCGGCCGAGCTTGTCCTGCGCCTTGTATAGAGTGCTCATTCGCTCTTGGAAGGAGGGAATCTGTGCGGGCCAGACGTTGGGGCCGTAGGGTCTGTGCACCTCGTGGGCATCTTCGACATCGACCCGACCGACTTGGTAGAACTCTTTGAGGTCGGGAGCGCCACTGTCTTTGGCGTGTTCTACGTAGAGGCCGGTGTAGCCGCGCTGACCTGCCGCGTTGTCTGGCTGGCAGGCCATCTTGCTGGCGACCGGCAATTCGAAGAACTCGGCAGCGCTTTGATAGGCGCCTGCCAAGAGGTCTGGCGTCAGATTGTGGTCGGCAACCGCGAAGAATCCGATGTCGCGGAGACTGTCGCCGACAAGCTTTACGAAGCCTTCGCGAGCGCTGCCGCCGCTTAGGAAATCCTTAACAAATACAACCGGGATCTCAATCTTCGACACGATAACCTCACGCGTAAGTGCTGACGCGGTCGACTCTAGAGGATCGAGTCGATGGCGGCCACAGAAAAGACGGCGCGCCCACCGACGCCAATGACGAGCTCGGTCTGGCTGAAATCCCTCATCTGACCAGCGACGATCATGAAGCGTATCGAACTCGTCGCAACACTTAAGCGCGTGGCCGAGTCTTCGCACCCCAAGCTCAGCCCTGAGTTCGACCTGCACGTGAGACTCGTCAGGTCCCGTGAGGGAGCTTTACAAAAGTGCCGATAATTAGGCGATGTAATTTTGTATTTCCATTTTGGAGGATTTAGTATAACCGGACTATCGAAAACTGGGAAAGCCGGGAAAATCAGGAACTCTGTCTAGATTTTTTCGACCTTCGGGCGGACGCAAAATGGACAATACCATAGATAAGCTATTGACAACTGTCGAGGTTGCGCGGCGTCTTCGCGTCGACCAGAGCTCGGTCAACAACTGGGTTCGCGCCGGAAAACTCAAATCCTTCCGCACCCCAGGTGGCCACAACCGCATCGCAGAGCGCGAGCTGCAGGTCTTCATTGGTGGCGGCGGTCTCGAAGTGAGCAGTCAGGGGGAGAGCGATCTCGCCGATAGCGGCTATGGAGAGTGCGGGCCCGGAGACGCCGGCACCCTTGCTGGTGCGTCCCGCGAGGGCGCGCTCGCCAACCCGCGTCTCGTCTCTCCGAGCGCTGCACGTCGATTGCTCGTCGTCGACGATGATCCCTATGAGCTCGCTCGATTTCGTCGACAACTCGCTCCCCTCATCGGCGACACCCTCGATCTGCGTTGCGCAGACAATGGCATCGAAGCCCTGGTTCAAGTGGGCGCCTTCCGCCCGCAAGTCGTGGTTCTCGATTACGTGATGCCTGGACTCGACGGCATCGAGGTCTGCACGCGTCTGCGCCGAATGCCAGAGATGGAAGACATCGAGGTCGTCGTGATGTCTAGCGCCATGACGCCCAGCATTCGCGATCGGGCTCTCGCGGCCGGCGCTGTCGAAGCGTGGGCCAAGCCGCGCCCCATCGAAGACTTCATCGCGCTTCTTGGAATTCATCAGGAAGCGCTCACCAAATAACCCACCAATGGCAAGCACTGCCAAGAACTTCCAGTCATGCATTACCCCAATCGCAACAGCTCTACTCATCCACCATCGGCGCTTCCCGAAACCAGGCGCGCGCGAGATCATCGATACCGAGCCGCCGACTACATCGTCGAAGCTCTGCAAGCTGCCGGTGTCGACACCCTCTTTGGCATTCCAGGCGGCTCGATTGCCCCGGTCTACGATGCACTTCTCGAGTATCCCGACATCAACGTTGTCACGACCAGGCACGAGACCAGTGCGGTGTTCGCCGCGTCCGCGTGGGCACGCCTCACTGGCAAGGTCGGCGTCGTCCTGGTCACCTCAGGGCCGGGCATTCTCAATGCCATGAACGGCATCGCTTCGGCTCGCACCGATTCGACGCCCGTCTTGATCCTGGCAGGTGAGGCCGCGCGCGAGGGCTTTGGACGCGGCGCCGTCCAAGAGGGTTCCGCCTACGGGCTCAATATCGTCACCATGGCCACGCAGATCTGCAAAGCGGCCTTCGAGCTGAGCTCGTCAGAGGCCGCTCCCTTTCTGCTGCAACACGCCCTGCGCACGGCCAGCAGCGGCCAACCTGGACCTGTGCTGCTGAGTGTTCCCCTGGATATCCTCTCCGGACTTATCAACCGGCCTGCGATCGCGATGGAGGCACCAGTGCCGGTCAAGCTTGCGAGTGACGATGTCGAGTCCGCCGCGCGCGCGCTCAAGGCACCAGGTCGCAAAGTGATTCTGGCCGGTTCGGGCGCGCGCTATGCGAGTGCCGAGCTGCTCGCTCTTGCCGAACGTCTCGGTTGCTCGGTCATGACCACACCCAAAGCCAAGGGTGTATTTCCCGAAGATCATCCACTAGCCCTCGGTGTCTTTGGTATGGGCGGTCATCCATCCACCTCCGCTTTTCTCGAGGACGGCATCGATGTCTTGCTCGCTGTCGGCACAAGCTTCAACGAGGTTGCCACCGACGGGTGGAGCAAGGACCTCATCCCTCGCCGCAGCTTGATTCACATCGAAGTCAACGGCGCGACGATTGGCAAGGTGTACGCCACCGATATCGCCCTGGTGGCACCCGCCGACGTCGCCCTACGAGGCTTGCTCGATAGCATTCCCGAAACGGAGAGCTCACTGCCCGCGTCCTCGCAGCTGAGCTATGCCTTCGACGCCAAGACACTGGAGGTGCTCACAGGGGACACGATCTCGGCCCCGCGCGCCCTGTGGGAGTTGCAGGCCTGTTTGCCTGAGGAAACCATCTACACCACCGATAGCGGCACCAATCTCTTCTTCGCGATCCACTACTTGAAGATCAGGCGTGCCGATGCCTTCATCAGTCTGCTTGGCCTGGGCTCCATGGGCAGTGGCTTGCCTGCGGCGCTGGGAGCACAGCTGGCCGCCCCTGATCGCAAGGTGGTTGCGGTCCTCGGCGACGGTGGACTCAGCATGGTCGCCGGTGAGCTCTCGACCCTGGCGGCGCTGAAGCTGCCCATCGTCGTGGCTGTACTCAACGATCAGCGCTACGGGATGGTCGAGTTCGGCATGAAGGCTATCTTTGGTCGCTCTCCCGATTTCGAAATGGCGCCCTTCGACGTGGTCGGAGTTGCGCGCTCCTGCGGGGCCAAGGCCCTGACCATCTGCAAAGCGGAAGAGATAAGCCAGGCCATCGCCGAGGCTCCTTGCGATCGCCCCCTGGTCCTCGATATTCGCATCGAGTGCGGACTCGGTCTGCCAACCAACAAGCGCTTTCAGCAGATCACCAAGAACACGCAAGGGATGGTGAACTAGATGGCCAGCCAGCGACCGGCCGCAGCCGGCATCTGGGGCGTGGGCACCTACCTGCCTCCGACCATTCGCACCAACGACTGGTGGGACAAGGACGTAGCTAACTCGTGGCTGAGCAAAGATGCCAAGCTGGTGCCGGAGAAGGGCAAGGAGCGCTTCGAGCCCGAGAGCGAAGGCCAGCGTCTCGTGCTCGCCGCCATGGCCGAGTATCGAAACGACCCCTTCTATGGTGCCGTCGAGCGCCGCATTCTTGACGACGATCTGGATGCCTCGCAGATGGAAATCGAGGCCGCCAAGGCGGCCATCCGGGCCGCCGACATCGACCCGGGCGCCATCGACATGCTGTTGGGATTTAGCATCCTTCCCGATTATCAGCTCTCTCTCAACGCCTGCACCGTGCACCACGCCCTTGGGCTCTCCCGCAACTGCGTGGCCATGTCCACCGACAGCGTGTGCAATTCCTTCTTGCACCAGCTCTCCCTGGCCGAGGCCATGATTCGAGCCGGGCGCGCTCGCTACGCTCTCTTGCTGCAGTCCAACATCGTCCGTCGCATCGTGCCAAGCGATTGGCCCTCATCGGCCTGGTTTGGTGATGCCGCGACGGCGGTCATCGTTGGTCCGGTCAGCGAAGGCTTTGGCCTATTGGCGACCAGCCATCGCGTGGAGGGCAGCACCAACACGGCGCTGGTGGCCTCCGTTCCAGGCGCTCGCTGGTACGACGAAGGTCGCGTGCTGCTTCATCCGCGAGATCCGAAGGTGGCGCGCTCGATCATCCTGCACGTCGCGGATCACGGCAAGGAGGTCGTCACCGATGCCCTCGACCAGGCCGGATTCGAGCCCTCGCAAGTCGATTTCTACGCCAGTCACCAGGCGACTTCCTGGTTTCGTCCGCTGACGCAGAAGTTCATCGGCATGAGCAAGGCGCGCTTTGCCGACACCCACGCCGTCGCTGCCCATGCCAGCGCGTGCAACATTCCCCTCGCGCTCCACGCTGGTCTGCACAACGGCAGCTTGCGAAACTCCGACGTGGTTGCCACCTACTCTGGTGGCACCGGGCTTACCTGGTCGAGCGTCGTCCTTCGATGGGGGCGTGGATGAAAGAAGTCTCGTGCAGGGCTTTTGACTCTCTTGACGCAGCGATTCGGCGAGGAGCGCTCTCGGAGCGCGAGGTCCTCGCCAACGTCCCATATTCGATTGAGCATCTGCGCAACAAACACGAGCGCATCGATTGGTCTACGTGGTGTCAACTCACGCGCAATGCCAGGGCCAGGCTTTCGCTCGTTGACTTCGAAGAGCTGGGAGGCGCTTTTGCGTCCTCCATCAGCTTTCGGGTCATCATGATCATCGCACGATTGCTGTACAGGCCGACTCGCTTCTTGCAT
>JAHEAK010000387.1:0-453 GCA_024642805.1 Kofleriaceae bacterium
GCAAGACCCATCCCAAGGTCTACACGGAGTTGTGCACCGACCACCCCATCGACCTCACCCGCTACCAGGTCGCCAACTGCTACATGGGTCGCGCCGGCCTCATCAACAGCGGTGGCGCTTCGGGCGCCAACGATCTGCAAGACGCGGTCGAGACCGCGGTGATCAATAAGAGAGCGGGCGGCATGGGCCTCATCAGTGGTCGCAAGGCCTTCCAAAAGCCGATGAAGGAGGGTGTGGCCCTGCTCAACGCCATCCAGGACGTCTACCTCTGTAAAGACGTCAGCATCGCCTAGCGCTTTTCTGCGTTAGCGCTCGCCACTGGCACGCAGCGCATCTGTTATGGTTTGCCGCAGATGCGCCTTGGAGAGCTGTTGGTGGGCGAGGGCATGGTCGAGCCCGCGCAAGTCGATGAGGCCTTGCGTCGTCAAATCATTCACGGCGGTCGTCTCGGAT
>JAHEAK010000387.1:463-3285 GCA_024642805.1 Kofleriaceae bacterium
TGGGCCGGCTATCGATGGAGGATCTTGCCATCGTCTTGGGACGCCAGCATCAAATGCCTGCCGCCCTGCAGGAGCACTTCAATCACCTCGATCAGGCGCTGGTCGCAAGGCTCAGCCCCGAGCTGGCGGCCTCCTGGCACGCCGTCCCTCTCGGACGAACGGCATCGGGTGGGGTCGCCATCGCCACTACGGATCCTTTCACCGAGGATGTCCTCTACGAGCTCGAGAACCTCTTCGAAGCCGAGATCGTGCAAGCGATTTCCCCCGAGCTGCGCATGCTCTACTGGCTGGAGCAGGTCTACCAGATCGAGCGAATCAATCGCTACAAGCGCACCTATCGCGACACGGGCAGCTTCGATCGCGAAAAAACCGATCCGGAACGACGCGGCTATATCAAGACACTCTCCGACTGCGACTCGGTCAACGAGATAAGTCCCCTGGCGCGTGTGGCCGTCAAGCGGATGGCCGTCCCGCTCAGTGGTGAACTTCAGCTGCCGGCCGATCCTGACAACCTTGATGACTGCTGCCGAGCCATTCGGCAGGCCACAGGCGCAGGTCGCATGGCCGATATCGTCGCCAACATCCTCGAGCACGGCTTCCACGGCGTCTTCGCTGCCGGCATGTTGCTCACGGTGCGCGATGAGTTGGCCATCGGCTGGCGTGGCTTCGTGCGCGGCCAACCCGACAAGGGCGTGGAGGTCTTGGCCGTGCCCCTGTCCGTGGACTCGATCTTCGTCGGTCCAAGCCAGCGCGCAGAGTCCTACTTTGGACTGCCTGCCAAAGCGTCGGTGGTCGACAAGCGACTCTGGCAATTCCTCGGTTCGCCGCCACAAGAGGTGGCCATCCTCCCTGTCGAAGCCCAAGACAAGGTCGTCTGTCTGCTCTATGTCCAGTGCGCCGGCCCCATTCCCGCCGATTTCGTGGGTTCCCTTGCCGAGCTCAGTCGCGCCCTGAGCGGCGGGCTAACTCGTCTGATTCGCGACGCAAGCCGTTAGAACTGGCCGCAGGCTGCGTGTGGGTGGGCCAATGGTCGACCTCAGCCTTGACCGCTGCCTGGGGATCAGCAACGCTTTACGCCGTGAGTCACACAGGCAAGGATCCAGAGAAGCGTCATCGCCACGACATCGGCGAGGTCAGCCATGGTGCCGCCTCGCAAGAGGTCGTGACGCGCGCAGTGCAGTACACCCTCGCAACATGCGTGGTCTGCAGCGCGCTGCTGGTGGTTTACGCTTTGTCCGCCAGTGCGGGCGCCCTGTAGCTTGTGGGGCTCATACCCGATGAAACGATCGCAGAGATCCGCGAACGCGCGGATATCGTCGCGGTCATAGGTCAGCACGTCGAGCTCAAGAAAGCCGGCCGCAACCACAAGGGCCTGTGTCCCTTCCATCAAGAAAAATCGCCCTCGTTCAACGTCAACGGCGACAAGGGCTTCTACTACTGCTTTGGCTGCCAGCAAAAGGGCGACGTCTTCTCCTTCGTCATGGAGTACGAGGGCAAGAGCTTCGTCGAAGCGGCGGAGTCGCTGGCCAATCAGCTGGGCATCATCATCCCCGAAGCGGGTGAAGGCGCGGAAAACGCAAGCGCCAGGCGCAGCGAGAAGAGCCAAATGCTGGCCGTCAACGCGCTGGCCATGGAATTCTACCGAGGTCAGTTGCTCGGAGCCAGTGGGCAAAAAGGTCGCGACTACCTGAGCGAGCGCGGCATCAGCGAGGAGCAGAGCGCGGCCTTTTCGTTGGGATTCGCGCCTCCCGAATGGCGAGCCTTAGGTGATTTTCTGGAGGCTCGAGGCGCCGACCTACGCGTGGCCGAGGCCGTTGGTCTTCTGGTCAAGCAACAGCGCCAGAGCGGCTACTACGACCGCTTTCGCGATCGCCTGATGTGCCCCATCCAGCAGACCACTGGCGATGTCGTCGGTTTTTCCGGTCGATCGCTCGCCACAGGCGAGGATGCAGAAAAAGCCGGAGCCAAGTACATCAACTCTCCGGAGAGCCCGGTCTACAAGAAATCCAAACTGCTCTACGGCATCTTTCAAGCGCGAGAAGCCTTTCGCAAACACGATCACGCCATTCTGGTCGAGGGCAATTTCGATGTCGTGCGTATGCACGATCATGGCTTTCAGCAGACCGTGGCTCCACTGGGAACCGCGCTAACCGAAGATCAAGCGCTCCGACTCAAGCGCCTCACAGGTCAGGTCTACTTACTCTACGATGGCGATCGGGCGGGACGTGCGGCCACGCTCAAAGGGCTGCAGACCTTACTCAGCCAGGATGTGTCGGTAAAAATCGCCAGCCTGCCAAGCGGCGATGATCCCGATAGCCTCATCGGTCGCGAAGGTCCACAGGCCATGACGCAGTTGCTCAGCCGCGCGCAGCCAGCCGTTGAGTATTTCGTGCACGAAGTGTGGGTGCGGGCGGATCGCAGCGCCGAAGGTCGCTCGAAAACCCTGCAGGAAGCTGCTCAAGTCTTCAAAAATATTACTGACCCTACACAGCGCGATTTTGCCATCGGCACCTTCGCCAGTGCGCTTGGCGTCGATGAGGCTACACTGCGACGTGGCTTGCGCCGTGCCTTTGTCGCGCTTCGAGATGGCGCTGGACCCAGCGCAACTCCCGATGCAAACCAGCAAATTCGCGCGAAGGCTCCCCAGAAGCCACCTCCGGGTCTGCAGCTTGATATCATTTGTATCCTCGCTGAGTACCCCGAGCTTCTGTCTGTTGCCGAAGAGGGAGATGTTTTTTCATACTTAACCGACAGCCGGCTGCAAGAGATGTATTCGGCGGCCCGCGAGGGTCTGCCGATGCTTGGCGCAACCTCTGACAGCG
>JAHEAK010000387.1:3295-5678 GCA_024642805.1 Kofleriaceae bacterium
AACCCTACCCACTGCCTCCAGGAATCCATCGCCACACTCCGCAATGCCACCTTGAAGCGACGCCTCGACGAGCTCCAAAACCAGGCGGAAGAAGCCACCCGAAGGGGCAATTCCGAGCTCGCTCGAGAACTAGCACGCGAAATCGTGGCAACCATCAAGAAGCAGGTCGACTGAGAATTATGGCAACTAGCAAGACCACCCCAAAGTCGAGCAAATCGAGCAAATCGAGCGCATCCGCAAAAGCGGGCAAGACCGAGTCAAAGGCCAAAGCCAGCAAAGAGGATCTCGACGACGACATCGGCCTGCTGGACGATGACGATGACGAGTTTGCCGGGGCCACTGACGACGACGATGACGATGACGAACTCATCGACGACGACGATGATGATATCGACGAGGTTGCGGTCAATCGCCTGGCCAAGACCAAGGGGGCCGCGGCCCTCGACGACGACGATGGCGACGGCGATGACGACGACGCTGAACTCGACGAGCATCAGCAGCAGCTGATTGAGCTTGGCAAGTCCAAAGGCTTCCTCACCTACGACGAAGTCAACCGGCACATGCCCGATGACGTCACCACCTCGGATCAGATCGACGCCTGGCTCGGCTCGCTCTCGCAAGAGGGCATCGAAATCGTCGACTCCGCCGAGAACGCCAAGGCAGTGCGTGCGGAATCGGCTGAGAGCGCCGATAGTAAAGAGTCCAAGAGCAAAGCCAGCGATGGCGACAGCGACGACGACGACGACGACAATGAGAGTGAGGCCGATGAGGAGAGCGCCGCCTCGCGCAGCAGCGATCCGGTGCGCATGTACCTGCGCAAGATGGGCTCGGTGTCTCTGCTCACCCGCGAGGGCGAAGTCGAGATTGCCAAGCGCATCGAAGAAGGCGAGCGCAAGGTCCTGGCGGCCGCCCTCAAGTCCAGCGTCACGGTCGACGAGCTCATCGCCATCGGTGAACGCCTTAAGCACGGCGAAGTGCGCGTCAAGCAGGTCGTCAAAGATGTCGATGAAGAGGACGTCGAGTTCGACGAGAAGTGGCACGTCGAGCGCGTGGTCGGCGTCATCGACAAGATTCAGAAGCTCCAGAAGGAGTCGTCCAAGGCCATCAACGCGCTTGGGCAAAAGGGTCTCTCCGAAGTCAAACGCAAGAAGCTCAAAGAGCAGATCCAAACCCTCAGCGAGACCATCTTCAGCGAGCTCTCCGACCTGCGCATGAACAAGGGCGCCGTCGAACAAGTGGTCGCCAAGCTCAAGGGCGAGGTCCAAAAGATCGCCGCCTTCGAAAAAGAGATCCGACGCTGCGAGAGCGCCGCCGGCATGGTCGCAAAGGACATCCGCAAGACCGTCAAGGACGTCAAGTCCGACGAGCAACTCGCCGCCAAGTTCGCACGACGTCGAGGCATCTCCTTCGAAGAGCTCGAAGAGGTCGATCGCATCATTCGCGCCGCCCAAAAAGAGGTCAAGAGCATCGAGGAAGCCACCGGCTCCCTCTCTCCTGCCCTCAAGACCACCTATGAGGAGATCAGTCGCGGCGAGGTGATGGCCGAGCGCGCCAAGAGCGAGCTTGTCGAAGCCAACTTGCGACTGGTGGTGTCGATCGCGAAGAAGTACACCAACCGCGGTCTGCAATTCTTGGATCTCATCCAAGAAGGCAACATCGGTCTGATGAAGGCTGTCGACAAATTCGAGTACCGCCGCGGCTACAAGTTCTCGACCTACGCCACCTGGTGGATTCGACAGGCCATCACCCGCGCGATCGCGGATCAGGCGCGCACCATCCGTATTCCGGTGCACATGATCGAAACCATCAACAAGCTGGTGCGGACCTCGCGCTATCTTGTGCAGGAACTCGGTCGCGAGCCTATCCCCGAGGAGATTGCCGAGCGCATGGAGTTGCCACTGGACAAAGTGCGCAAGGTCCTCAAGATCGCCAAGGAGCCTATCTCGCTGGAGACCCCGATCGGCGAAGAGGAAGACTCGCATCTTGGCGATTTCATCGAGGACAAGAGCATCCTCTCGCCTTCTGAAGCGGTCATCTCCGTCAACCTCGCCGAGCAGACCCGCAAGGTGCTCTCGACCCTCACGCCTCGCGAGGAAAAGGTGCTGCGCATGCGTTTTGGCATCGGCGAAAAATCCGATCACACCCTCGAGGAGGTTGGCCAAGACTTCGAAGTGACCCGCGAGCGCATTCGCCAGATCGAAGCCAAGGCACTGCGCAAGCTGCGCCACCCATCCCGCTCCAAGAAGCTCAAAGCCTTCGTGGATACCTAGGAAATCCGCTGAAAGCGGGTTTCCGCTCCGGGAGAAAGCAACGAGTTCGCCCTAGGCAGCCTTCCGCTCCGGGAGAAAGCAACGAGCACGCCCTAGGCAGCCTTCCGCTCCGG
>JAHEAK010000388.1 GCA_024642805.1 Kofleriaceae bacterium
AGTCGCCACTGATGACGGCAATGTTGGGCACGCGATCGTCGTTGGCGTTGGCGCCTGGCAGTGTGGTCTCGGTCTCGGCGATGGTGTTGGCGGCGCATGGGCTGTCGACGCTGTACTGCACGACCTTGCGAAAGCGGCCCTTTTGGGCGACGACCTGGATGGAGGTGCCCGGCGCTTGGCCGGCCTCGGTGGGGATGGGGCCAAGGGTGAAGCTGCCATCGACATTGGTGGTGGTCGAGACCAGAGCCGAGTCGGTGATGTCCTGGCAGACCTCGCAGGTCACGGTCGCGGGGAAGTCAGTGAGTTGTCGCGGCACGTAGACACGGGCGGCCGGAATGGGATCGATGCCGTTGGGAGCCAGCACGCGGCCGCTGATGGTGGTTTGCGTGCCGCTTGGGCAGGCGTTGAGACAGGAGGCGCCAACGCAATCGCCGCCGGCGTCACCGCCACCCGCGCCGCCATCGTCGTCTGCGGTAGCGCCGCAGGCACAAAGAGCTGCCAGGCTCGTGGAAATGGCGATGGCCTGAACAGTTCGGGCGAAGGTGGTAAGCGAAGAGATCATACGGCGAGCTTCCTTGGTGAGCGGCACGACTAGAGAAAGGGCGAAAGGGGCGGCACTCAGCTAACAGGGCTTGAAAGGGGCGGCACCCACGAGGCAGGGCCGGAGAAGGGGACCGGAGACGGGCGGCACCCACGAGCTAGGGCCGGAAACGGGCGGCACTATGACGTGGCCTCTCTTGGACTTCAACCGATTTCTCCGCGCGCAGATGCCCGTTATGATTCGCGCGTGATCGAGTACCCGACCCGAGACTGGCTAGCGACTGTTCTGCGCGTGCGAGGCACCGTGATGCCTCGAGTGCTAGGGAGAACCCTGGCGGTCGCAGCTCTGACCGTGGGGCTCATCTTCATCGACAAGCACACCAAGTACTCGCTCAGCATTCCCGGGACCGCTCACGCGATGGTCGGTGTCGCCCTTGGCCTCTTGCTGGTGTTTCGCACCAACGCCTCGTACGCGCGCTTTTGGGAGGGGCGGATCTTGCTCGGTGGCCTGGTCAACAACTGCCGTGATCTGGCTCGTCAGGTGCGAAGCTACATGCCGCATCTCGATGCTGGCCAGCTCGATGAGATTGCCGGGACCATCTCGGGCTTTGCCGCCATCATGGTGGCGCACCTGCGCAGCGAGCCCATCATGCCGGTAGCCCGTACCTATCTCGGCGATGAGGGGGCGGCGGAGCTGCAAGCCTCGTCCGCGCCGCCCTTGGTCGTGGCCAGCCAGCTGGGGCGTCGCTTCGTTGCCGAGGCCGATGCCGGCAGGCTCTCAGAGATGCGCTTGCGAACCCTCGACACAGGCATCAGCGATCTGATCGACCTTTGGGGCGGCTGCGAGCGCATCTTGAAGACCCCGGTGCCCTTTGCGTACGCGCACCACATTAAGAGCTTCCTTACCATTTTCTGTTTCACAGCTCCCTTTACGCTCGTGGGAATCATGGGTTGGTATGCGCCTCTGGCAGCGGGAGTAGTGGCCTTTGGGCTCTATGGGATCGACGAGATCGGGGTCGAGATCGAAGAGCCTTTCGGGCGCGATGAGAATGATCTGCCCATGGATGCCATAGTGGCAACCATCGAAAGAAACGTCCGCGAGACCATGAAGCCCTCCGATTGAGCTTGGCGACGCCAGATACGCGTTGCTAGGCTCGTAGGCTAGTTGGGACTGGCATGGGCGCGTTAGAAGAATCGGCAATCGATGTGAGTTTCGGTAACGGCGAGGAGCTGCTCAGTGCCTACTGGGGCTACCTCACCGGTGGTGGACTCATCATTCACGACCCTGGACTCGAAGTGGGGCAGGACGTCTCCATGCTGGTGACGATTAATTCGTCGGCCAGTAAGTACAGCTTGCGAGGGACGGTCGTGAAGTGCGAACCCGACAGCGAGAAGGCCGTCATCGCCTTTCGCCCCGGGCAGGCCCACGACATGCTCTTGAGCGAGGCGCTCGCCGAGAGTGACAACGTTGCGCCGAGGCGCTTTGCGCGCTTTTCGATCAACTGCGGCATTCGCGTTTCGCACAGCGGCAAGGAGCTGCGGGCCACGCTGGTCAACCTCAGCCAGGAAGGCGCTTGTCTGCGTCTGTCCACCGCTGACAAGGACGAGCTGCAGCTCGACCAGGATGCCACGATCGTGCACGGCTCGGTGCACGCCTTGGGCAAGGTCGTCTGGGTGCGCCACGTCGAGCGCGGCTTGCAGATGAGCGCAGACGAGGCGGTGCCTCTGTTGCGCCTGCTGTGTCCTGAACTCTGCTAGGGGCGCGCGCCTGCGCCAAGGTAGCCGGCGTCGATGAGCCCGTACTGGCCGTCGAAGACCGCGCCAACGAACATCTCGCCGCCTTCGATGCGCATCTGGGCGGCCAGGCGAAATTGTGTCGCCCGCGAGGGGGCCCATAGCCAACCGGCGCTGCCTGCTAGGCGCGTAGCCATCTCCGAGCCCATGAGGCCATCGTCAGAGGCGCCCACGTCGACACCAAGGTCGAGCGCGCCCATGGGATCCGAGTTTTTGCCGTAGTGGTAGTCGCGCCAGTGCGCCTGGGCGAGCAGGGCCCACGGGCTCGCCTCCATGCCTTCCGCGAGAATGCGGTAGCGAGCGAGGCCCTCGATGCGCACCTCGTTGTCTGCAGAACTATTCTGAAGGCCGTAGCTGACACGGCTGAGCAGCGACTCGATGCGCCCTTCCTCAAGGCCAAGGCTATCGTCGCGCATCAGCAGGCTCTCACCGAGCGCGAAGTCGGCGCGCAAGCCTTCCAGGCGATTGTCGAGCTGTCCATCCTCGAGGACTTGCAGGATCGCGTAGCTGGCGCCGGCATCGGGCTCACCCAAAAGAACGCCGGCTTCTCGCAACTGGGCGACTGTGGCGGTAAGGCGATCGTGGAAGCCCTGCTCGTAACGCAGCTCCCACCAGGCGCGCATGATGCGCTCGGCAAGCTCCGCTCCGATGGGCCGACCGAGGATGCGACGTTTGCGCAAGACATCCTCGATGCGACTCACGCGCATGGATTCGCCAACGTTGAGCACGCGGCCGTAGCCGCCGCCGAGGGCAAGATCCAGATCGCCAGCCAAGAGGTACTCGAGCGTCGTGTTGTCGTCGCCAGGGCGGTTGATGCGCAGGTGGTCGAATCCGAGCAGGGCGGTTGCACCCGCAAGGCCAAAGAGCTTGCCACCGCCGCTGTAGAAGCGAGCCTCGGCCGCTGCGGCCAGATTGATGTTGGCCAGTCGAGAGCTCGAGTCGCCGCCTTCGTAATTGACCGCACCAGCGGTGACATCGGCGCGCGCCTCGTAGCGCAGGGCCATGCTCTTGCCCTCGCGCAAGTGCAGGTAGTGGGACGAGGCCCTACCCGAGAAGGACGCCTCTTTGCTGATGCTGTCGTAATCGATGTGGCTTTCGCCGACGGCAAAGGTCAGCTCTTCACGCGCTTCGAGGATGTCGTCGGCAAAGGCAGGCGCCATCTTGACGGGGCCCGTGCTGGTTGGGGTGCTGCCAAGGTTGGACAGGCCTGTCGATGCCAGGGAGCTCTCGTCATCGTCGTCATCATCATCATCGCCGCCGTTGGCATCAGAGCCGAGCTGGCGCAAGGCGTCGCGCGCGGCCTGGCGAACGAAACGATCGCGCGAGCTGTCGTCGGCTACCGATTGCAGGACAGGTACGGCGCTGGTGTCGCCAAGCTTGCCGAGTGCGACGATGGCGATTTCGCCGACGGCATCGAACTGCTCGTCCTTGACCACTTGGATCAGCACGGGGACGGCGCGCTTGTCGCCGCTGTCGCCGAGCTCACGGGCAGCGTCGCGCCTCTCGTCGCGCCACTTGTCTCGGTCTTTGCCATCGGGTCGGCGACGGACGAGCTCGATCAGCGAGGCGATGCGGTCCTCGGCTTGTGCGCTGGCCAGGGTCGCGTAGGTGGTTAGAACGGGCCCGCCGGCCATGAGGGCGACGAGCGTGATGCGGAGAGCGGAGGACTTCATGGTTGGTCGCCGTATTCGAGGCAAAGAGGAAAGCCGCGGATGTCGTAGCGCTGTGGGCGATCGGGGCTGCCCTGAAAGCGCAGCTCGTCGCAGGTAGCGCTGCTCATGCATGCCAGGCTCAGCTCTAGACGGTGAGCGTCCAGGGTCTCGAAGAAGCGCACACAGTGCGGGTAGTCGAAGAAATCGTCTGGTTGCTCATCGGGATTGAGCACCGGGATGGAGCCGCAATCAACCAGGTGCCAACACGCGTCCTCGGGCGTGGCCAGAGAGACTGGCTCGCACAAGGGATCAGCCGAAGGGGTGGCGCATTGGCCGCGCACGCCAGGCGCGGAGCCATCGAAGTTACATGACCAAAGCGACAGCGCCAGGGCAGCAAGGAGAAGTGCTCGCATGCCCGAAGTTTAACAGTGTCGCTTGCAGGTCTCTAGTTTGCGGCTGGCTCTAGTCAGCGCTCGTCGCAGTCGACTCGGCGGCTGGCACCTTGCGCTTGAGTGCCGAGAGCGGCACGTCGATGGCTGAGTCCAGAAGCTCGGCGATATCCATCACGCGCACGTCTTCGTCGCGGTTGCGCGTCTTGACGCCGTCGGTAACCATGATGTTGCAGAAGGGGCAGGCCACCGCCAGGGTCTTGCAGCCGGTGTCGAGAAGCTCGTCGGTGCGGTTCTCGTTGATGCGAGGGCCTTCCTCTTCCATGAACATGCGACCGCCGCCAGCGCCACAGCAGAAGCCGTGTTGCTTGGAGCGCGCCACTTCCACGCGGCCGCCTTCGGGGGTGACCGCATCGACGATGCTGCGCGGCGCGTCGTACTCGCCGTTCCAGCGGCCGAGGTAGCAGCTGTCGTGGTACACGATCGATTCGGCGGCGTTGCCCTCTGGCACCAGTGCTCCGGTCTCGAGCAGGTGAGCCAAGAGCTGCGTGTGGTGGATGATCTCGAAGTTGCCGCCGAACTGCGGGTAGTCCTGCTTGAGGGTGTGTAGACAGTGCGGGCACGAGGTGACGACCTTGGTGGCGCCCACCTCGTTGAGGGTGGCGATGTTGGTCTCGGCCTGGGCCTGGAACAGCATCTCGTTGCCGCTGCGGCGCGCGGGGTCACCCGTGCACTCCTCTTTGTGACCGAGCACGGCGTAGTCGACGCCAGCCTTCTTGAGCAGGCGAACCATCGCCTTGGTCTGCTTGATGATGCGGTTGTCGAAGGCGCCAGCGCAGCCGACCCAGAGAATGTACTCGGGCTTTTCGACGTCGTCGGTGGTGGGCACGTCCAGTCCCTCGGCCCACTTCATGCGGTCGCCACTGGCGATGCCCCATGGGTTGCTCTGCCTCTCGATGTTGCGGAAGGTGCGCGCCAGGTCGGGCGGCGTCTTCTCCTGCTCAAGCACGAGGTTTTGGCGCATTTGGATGATCTTGAGCGGATGCTCGATGAAGACCGGGCACACTTCCTGGCAGGCGCCGCAGGTGGTGCACGCCCACAAGGTGTCTTCGGCAATGCGACCGCCGACCATGGGCGGCAAGTTGTCGATGGTCTGGTCGACAAGCTTGATTTGCTCTTCGATGGCTTCCTTGTCGGCCCCGCCGAGCTTGCCGATTTGCGCCTGCAACTCCGTCTTGGACTGGTAGAGGGCATCGCGATCTTGCATCTCGTAGCGGATGTCG
The DNA here is from genome assembly GCA_024642805.1 of Kofleriaceae bacterium. Classification (GTDB taxonomy): domain Bacteria; phylum Myxococcota_A; class Polyangia; order Haliangiales; family Haliangiaceae; genus NORP324. Next base: position 5,659 of record JAHEAK010000388.1, read on the forward strand.
TGAATCAGCTG
>JAHEAK010000389.1 GCA_024642805.1 Kofleriaceae bacterium
GAGCGGGTCGGCCAAGAGCAAGCCTTTCGAGGGCAAGCTGACTCCGACGGCACTGTCCCTCAAACCCGAAGAACGAGCGGCACTGCAAAAGGACGCCAAGCAGGGAGCCGCGGCCCAAGCGCAAAACCCATACGGTGCACCGCAAGCGCAAAACCCATACGGTGCACCGCAGGCGCAAAACCCATACGGTGCACCGCAGGCGCAAAACCCATACGGGGCACCGCAGGCGCAAAACCCATATGGTGCACCGCAGGCGCAAAATCCATACGGAGCACCGCAAGCGCAAAATCCATACGGAGCACCACCGGCGCAAAATCCATACGGTGCACCGCAAGCGCAAAATCCATACGGAGCACCACCGGCGCAAAATCCATACGGTGCACCGCAAGCGCAAAACCCATACGGTGCACCGCAAGCGCAAAACCCATACGGTGCACCGCAAGCGCAAAATCCATACGGCGCACCACAGGCGCAAAACCCATACGGAGCACCGCAGGCGCAACAAGCGCCCTATGGCACGCCGCAGGGCTCAAGTCCCTATGGCGCGCGCCCTGAGAACAATCCCTATGGAACGCCGCCGGTGGAGCAAAAGCCTTTCGGCGCCGGCCCCGGCCAAAACCATGGCCCGAACCATGGCCCGAATCCCGGGCAGAACCATGGCCCGAATCCCGGGCAGAACCCCTACGGTGGCGATCCACAGCGACAGGCCTCTCCCTTCGGCGGCGTCAACTTGGGCATTCAAAACGCCCAATTTGGTGCCCAGGCGCATCTGCCAAGCTATCCGCGGCCCGGCGATGAGAGCTATCGTGAAGCACTCACCGAGCAGGTCATGCCGCTGCGCGCGCCTGGCTTCGATGGGCAGCTCGGCGCTTGGGATGAAGCGCTGACCACACAGCTCTTGGTCTTTGGCGTGCTTCTGATCGCTTGTTTCGTGGCCCCCTGGTCGGTTAGCGACAACAAGACCTCCTTTGCCTGGAGCGTGTTTTCCATCGAAGGCGTACCCTTCACGCGTCTGCTGGTTCCCATCTTGCTGCCGCTCACCGGTGTCGTCGCCGTCCTCATGGGTGCCATCAGAATAAGTCCGAGTGCACGCGCCTTGACGGCTGCTGCGATCGGTTTGTCACCCATGGTCGTGCAAGTCGCCAGCACCAAGCCTTTCCATTGGCAATTGCCAGTCGGGGTCGTTGCCTCACTGCTCTTGATCTCGGGGCTCATCATTCGCAGCCGCCACACTCGACACGCTCTCGGTCGCATCTTGGCGACCCTTGGCCTCTTGGCCTTGCTAGCCATCTACCTGGTGCCAGATCCTGAGGACATGCCGGTCATGTCACTTCTCGATGCCGTCGCCGACTTGCCAGGCAAGGGCAAAGTCTTGCCGATCATCGGGCTTCCGCTCACGGGCCTCATTGCCGGTCTCTTGCCGCTCTTTCTGTCGGTGCTGGCCCTCTTGGTGTGGCTGCCGGGGCCAGGACGCGCGGGCACGCAGCTTTTGGCGTGGGTGCACATCTTCTGGGGCCTGGTCGCTGCGGTGGCAGCGCTGGCTATCGCAGGCGACGTGGTAGCCGCCCTCAAGGCCAATCTCTCCGGCGCGGTGTATCTGCCTCTGGCGGGCGTCGCGTGGCTGACGCTTGCATCCTTCGGTGTCGCCGGCGTGGTCGCCAATCAGATCGAGTCCTAGTGCCTGAGCATTTTGAGATCGGCAAAACCGTACTGGGCCGGCCCATCGAGTGCTTGCACTTTGCGCCGCCTGCCTACGCCAAGCCCAAGGCCAAGGCGCTGCTCTTTGGCGCCATTCACGGCGATGAGCCACTGGGCATCTACTGCCTGGCCAGACTCGCCACCGAGCTTCTGGCCATGGCTCCCGGTCGAGAGACCTGGATCATTCCTGCCCTCAATCTCGATGGCGTCGCCGGCGGCAGTAAGAACAATGCCAACGACGTCGATCTCAATCGCAGCTTTGCCGCGCACAACTGGAGCCCCGACTACAAGGCCGGCTACTTTCCAGGCAAGAGCGCCGAGGATCAGCCCGAGGCCCAGGCCCTCAGCAAGCTCATCGAGGCCAGCGGCGCCACTCGACTCATCGCGCTGCACTCGCCCTTCCGAACCGTCAACTGGGACGGCAGCGGCCAGGCTCTCGCCGAGGGCATGGGCCAGCGCAATGGCTACGGAGCCAGCTCGGACATTGGCTATCCAACCCCTGGCTCCTTTGGCAGCAAGTACGGGGTCGACAGGGACTTCGAGGTCATCACCCTGGAGATCCCCATGCTCTCGGACGAGGAGGCCTGGCGTGAGAACCGCAGCGCGCTCCGCTATGCCCTGGATTTACCAGAGTAATTGCCTGCGCCCTCGGCTCGTGCTTGCCGAGCATGTGACCAAGTGTCACACTGAAATCTAAGTGTCCGAACACGCCAAGCTCGACTGGAACCAGCTGCTCGGACTGCACGTCGTCCGGAAGGTGGCCAAGCTGGCGGAGCGCCGTTGGAAACTCGGCTTTGGCTACATCGATGCCGCCCGAGCCCATGTGGTCGCGCCCAAGCTCAGTCGTCAGATCGTCGGACGAGGTCCCTGCCAAGTTCTGCAGGAAACCAGTCAAGGCCGCAGTCGCTGCGCCGATCACGCAAGCAAGCTCTTGGCGCACTTTGCCACCCAGCCGCAGCTGCGATCGCAATCGATCACCAGCTCATGCCACGCCGATCTTCACGAGGTGGCCGCGCCCATCCTGGTCGATGGTGTGTTCGTCGGCGCGCTCCTGTGCGGTGGCTACTTGCTCGAAGAACAGGACGAGACCGGCCTGGATGTCGGTACCGATCACTTACCTCGACTCAGCGAGCGCGAAGTGAGCTTCGTCCAAGATCTGGTGGAAGAAGCCGCCGCCGAGATCGCTGGCTTCTTGGTCGCGGAGGGCATGGTGGCGGCAACAAGTCACGCCCGTGATCGCTATGAGGGCATCATTGGCGCCTCGCCCCCGATGCAGGCCATGTACAGCCTCATCGATCGTGTCGTTCACTCGGATTCGACCGTACTCATCACCGGAGAGAATGGCACCGGCAAAGAGCTGGTCGCCAAGGCCATTCACTACGGAAGCGCCCGCAGGGATCAGCGTTTCGTCGTGCAAAACTGTTCGGCATTCAACGACAACCTGCTCGACTCAGAACTCTTCGGTCACAAGCGCGGGGCCTTTACCGGCGCCGTCAGTGACAAGAAGGGTCTCTTCGAGGTGGCCGACCAGGGGACCTTCTTCCTCGATGAGATCGGCGACATGTCGCCTTCGCTGCAAGTGAAGGTGCTGCGCGTCCTGCAGGAGGGAACCTTCACGCCGGTGGGCGACACCAATACTCGCCACGTGGATGTTCGGATCGTGGCTGCCACCAATCGGGATCTGCGAGCGATGGTCGAAGATGGCAGTTTCCGCGAAGACCTCTTCTATCGCATCCACGTTATCAACATCGCCCTGCCACCACTTCGACAGCGCGCCGATGATCTCGAGATCCTGGTTCGGCACTTCCTCATCAAGCATGAAGGCACGGGCAAGCGCCTGAGTCCCGAGTGCCTTGCCCTCATGCGTGCCTATACCTGGCCCGGCAACGTTCGCGAGCTGGAAAATGAGATCGAGCGCCTGGTGGTGCTATCCGGATCCTCGCCGATCCTTGCCGCCGAGCTCTTGTCCGATCGCCTGCGCAAGGGTGCAGCCCCGACGCGCACTCTTCCGGCTCCCGGCGGCTCCTTGCCGGATGCCGTCAAAGAGCTCGAGCGGCGCATGATTCGCCAGGCTCTGATCGAGCACGACTGGAACAAGACTCGAGCCGCCGCCCAGCTACAAGTGAGCCGCCGCAATCTCATTCGGCTGGTGCAAAAGTACGAGCTCGATGACGAGCGCGATCAGAGCCTGCTCGCCTAGCGAGTACGCCAACTAGCCCAGAAGATCGCGCAGCGCGCCCTCGAGCTCGGGATATCGAAAGGTATAACCGGCGCTGTTGAGCACGCCCGGTACGGCGCGACGCCCCTTGAGAAGATATTCGTGGAGCTGACCGGCCGCGAGCTGCAAGGCAAAGCGCGGCACCGGCAACCAGGAGCGGCGCCCGAGGAGCTTGCCAAGGGTGGCGGCAAACTCGCGATTGCGAGCGGCCCCCGGTGCCACCAGATTGATGGGCCCGGAGACCTCGTGGTCGAGGGCAAAGAGATAGGCGCCCACCACATCTTCGATGTGGATCCAGCTCATCCACTGTCGCCCAGAGCCGATGGGGCCACCGACGTGCAGCTCGAAGGGTCGTGCGAGTTTGGCCAGTGCTCCTTCCTTGGCCAGCACCAGACCGGTTCGCATGAGCGCCACCCGAATGTGGGCCGCGCTGCAGGCCGTGGTTTCGTCCTCCCAGTCCCAACACATGGCGGAGAGATAGGATTCACCGCCCGTGTCACCCTCGCTGACCTCGTCTTCGTCGAAATCGGCGAGCTCGGCAAAGCCGTAGTAGTCGATGCCAGATGCGTTCAGAAGCACCTTGGGACGATCGGCAACGGGCAGCCGACACATCGCTTCGACCACGAAGCGTGTCGAGTCGATGCGACTATCGTGCAATGTCTGTCGGTAGCGAGCGTCCCAGCGAGCTCCCGCCAGCGATTCTCCAGCCAGGTTGATGACCGCGTCGCAGCCCTGGATCTGCTCTTGCCAGGTACCTTCGCTCGTGCTTTCGCCCTCGACGATATTGAGTCTGGCTTCAGAACTTATCTTAGACCATAGCTTCTGCGCCTTGGCCCGAGAGCGGGTCAGCGCCACGACACTGTCCCCTCGGGCCAGCAGCGCCTCCGTGATCGAGCGACCGATCAGACCTGTGGCCCCTGTGATGAAGACCTTGTGGTGAGATGCCATGCGCCGAAACTATGCCTGCCAGCGTGCCACTAGCCAAAGGCGTTGAAGCCGGTGACGTCCTGACCGATGACCAGGGTGTGGATGTCGTGGGTGCCCTCATAGGTGAAGACCGACTCGATGTTGAGCATATGCCGACCGCACTGGTAGTCGCTGGTCACGCCGTTGGCACCGAGCATGTCGCGGGCCATGCGAGCGATCTCGCGCGCCCAGTAGCAGTTGTTGCGCTTGGCCAGCGACACCTGTTGCGGGCGCATGGTGCCGGCTTCCTTGAGGCGGCCGAGCTGCAGGTTGAGCAGTTGCGCCTTGGTGATCTCAGAGACCATGGTGGCGAGCTTTTGCTGGACGATCTGAAAGCCGGCGATGGGCTTGCCGAACTGCACGCGCTCCATGCTGTAGCTGAGGGCCTCGTCGTAGCAGGCGAGCATGGCGCCGACCGCGCCGTAGGCGATGCCAAAGCGCGCCTGGTTGAGGCAACCGAGCGGCCCTTTGAGACCTTGCACCTCGGGAAGCAGGGCATCGGCCGCCACCTCGCAGTCTTCCATAATGAGCTCGGAGGTGATGGAAGCGCGCAGCGACCACTTGCCGTGGATGTCTTGCGCCGTGAAGCCCTTGCTATCGGTCGGTACGATGAAGCCGCGAATCTTATCGTCGAGCTTGGCCCAGACGACGGCGATGTCGGCGATGCTGCCGTTGGTGATCCAGCGCTTGGTGCCATTGAGGCGATAGCCCTTGTCGGTCTTGACCGCGCGGGTGAGCATGCCGCTCGGATTGGAGCCGTGATCGGGCTCG
>JAHEAK010000390.1 GCA_024642805.1 Kofleriaceae bacterium
GTGTCATCCTCTCGGCACCGGAGCGGGCCTATGGGGCACCCGATGGCCGTCGCGAGTGGGGTGTTTTTGCGCCGGTTCACGCACTGCGCGCACACGACACCCAGGGCATTGGCAACCTGCGCATGCTTGCCGAGCTGATGCGTTGGGCTGGATCGCTCGGAGCCTCCTTCGTGAGCACCCTGCCGCTGCTCGCCGCCGATTATCAGATCACCAGGGAGACCAGTCCCTACTCGCCAGTGAGTCGCCTCTTCTGGAACGAGCTCTACTTGGATCTGCAACCGGTCATTGCCGACTACGCAGACGATCGACATAGAGACGAGATCGAGCGCGAGCTCGCGGAGCGCTGCGCCGGTCTGGACGAGCTTGCCTTCCTGGACTACTTCGCCTCCAGCAGCTGCAAAGCGCATGTGCTTGCTCAGCTGGCACCGCGAGCCTGGGAACGCGACGAGGCAGCACTGCGCAGCTTTGTCGCCGAGCAGCCCGAGCTACATCTCTATGCCCAGTTTCGCGCGACCATGATGACGACCGGCAAGACCTGGCCCGAGTGGCAAGAGGAGCAGCGAGCTGGTCGGCTCCGTGAGAGTGACTATCGGCAGGAAGACTACCGCTACGTGGTCTTCGTGCAGTGGTTGGCGCACCAGCAGCTCTCGGTATTGACCGAGCTGCCCAGCAAGCTCTATCTCGATCTCTCGGTAGGCGTGAGTGGCAGCTCCTTCGACGTGTGGCGCTATCAGGAAGACTTCGTCAAGGGTGTGGACGTCGGCGCGCCGCCCGATGGTCTCTTCGAAGCCGGTCAAAACTGGGCGCTGCCACCTGTGCATCCCCAGCGATCGCGCGAGAATGGCCACGCCTACTTTGCCGCGTGCGTGCGCACGCACATGCGTTACGCGGGCATCCTGCGCATCGATCACGTCATGGGCTTGCATCGCCTGTACTGGGTGCCCCGCTCCCTGGGCGCAACCCAGGGCGTCTACGTTCGGTATCCGGCCGACGAGCTCTATGCGATCTTGAAGATCGAATCGCATCGCCAGAAGTGCGCCCTGGTGGGCGAGGACCTGGGCACGGTGCCCGAGAGCGTGCGCCCGGCCATGGAAGCCGCCGGCATGCACCGTCTCTACGTCGGCCAGTTCTCTACCGAATGGCGTGAGTGGGAAAATCGACTGGCTCTAGCAGAGCCGCCGCAAAACGCCGTCGCCAGTCTCGACACCCATGACACCGCGACCTTCGCCGGTTGGTTCGACACCACCGACCTGCAGGTGGATGCCAAAGAACTGATGCGATCGTGGACCGAGCAGCTCGCCAGCAGTTCGGTGGCGGCTGTTCTGGTGACTCTCGAGGATCTGTGGCTCGAGCGCGAGCCGCAAAATCGCCCTGGCACGACGGCGGAGGTTCCCAACTGGCGCCACCGCATGGCCATGCCCCTGGCCGACATGGCCCGAGATGCCGATATCAACGGCTGGCTGGCCTACATCAGCGATTTGCGCAGGTCGTAGCCGAGGGATGCGCGGCTGGCGATAGCCAGCCAGCGACGCTCGCGTAGCGCCAAGCTGCTGCTCGATCGAGCGATCGAGCGCTCAGGGACTCGCGAGGAGCTCGAAAGTGCTGTCGGTTACGGGCGCGCCAGTCGAGCGCTCGAGCGCTCAGGGACTCGCGAAGAGCTCGCTTAGAATTGCTGGCGCGTCCTGCTCGGTGCCAGGGCCGCAGTGGCCATCGCCGGCCTGGTAAGGCGAGACGCAGAATGCTGAGGTCGTGCCCGTGGAGTTGGCGTTCATGACGCAGTCTTGCCCTGTGACGTGTGCCAGTCCAAAGGTGTGGCCGATCTCGTGCGCGCTGGTGGCGGCGATGCGCAGCACTGACTCTTCGAAGCTGCGCTCTGGAAAGCGCGTGAAGACCTCGGTGAAGATAAAGGCAATCGCGGAGTCGCCGTCGAGGTTGTAGACAAGCTCTCCCGGTGCGGTCTCGGGAAAGGGCGCGCAGTCGAGCCAGGCCGTGCCGAGCGAGCAAGACAGATCTTGATCGGTGCAGGCTCGCAGGCCGACGTCCTCCGGGCTTCCGCCCAGGATGGCCATCACGTAGTCGCCGCTGCTGGGTCGCTCGGTCACGACGGCGACATCGAAATCCGCGTAGAAGATCGCAATCTGATCGGCGATGGCGGTGATGAATTGCTGCTGCGAAGCGGTGTTGGTAAAGGCGCTGGCATCGAAGGCGGCGATGCTGGTCTCGGTATCGATGAGGCGAGAGATGTTTTGCGAGGCATCATCCAGGAGACCAGGCTGCACCGTCACTCCGGCGAAGTTGAGGTAGATGGTACCGGCCCGCGCCAAGGATGCGTCGACTTGTGATCCGCCATCGGCGCCGCCCGCGCCGGCATCGGTGCTCGGGTCGTCGGAGCCATCGCTATTGCAGCCTAGAAAGAAGAGTACGAGCACAAGGGACCAGCGCATGGGCCCGCTTTACCAGATCGCTCGTGACCCGGCCAAGGGGGCGTCGCGCTGAAGCTACGCGTCGAGCAACCAGAAGCTGGCAGAGAGCGGCGCCAGATCCAGGACCAGGCTGTGGGCAAAGCCGTGGACCTTCTCCGAGCTGCTCTGCGTGCGCAGGACCGTCGAGTAGGCGCTGCCGCCAAATCGAGCCTCGTCGGTGTCGAGGGCGCGCTGGTATACGCCAGCACTGGGCACGCCAAGGCGATAGCCGGGCCTGGGCACGGGCGTCAAGTTCATGACGACGAGCACGCGACTGCCATCGCGAGCTTGCCGGGTGTGTGCCATCACGGCGTTGGTGGTGTCGCCGGTGTGAATCCAGGTGAAGCCCGATGGCTCGCAGTCGAGCTGGTGCAGCGCCGGGGTTTTTCTGTACAGGGCGTTGAGCTCGGCGACCAGCGATTGCACACCCGCATGGGGTCCATAGTCGAGGGCTTGCCAGGGCAGGGCCGTGTCGTGTTCCCACTCCTGCCACTGACCAAACTCGCCGCCCATGAAGAGCAGCTTCTTGCCAGGCGAGCCAAACATGTGCCCGAGCAAGAGCCGCAGATTTGCGAACTTCTGCCACTCGTCGCCTGGCATGCGCGCGAGAAGAGAACCCTTGCCGTGCACCACTTCGTCGTGAGAGAGGGGCAAGACGAAGTTCTCGCTAAAGGCCCACAGAGCCCGCTTGCTGAGCTCTTCCAGGTGATGGCCGCGGTGGATCGGATCGCGCTCGAAGAAGGCCAGGGAGTCGTGCATCCAGCCCATGTCCCACTTGAGGCCAAAGCCCAGGCCGCCGTGGTGCACGGGACGCGAGACACCAGGAAAGGCCGTGCTCTCCTCGGCGATGGTCTGCACACCGGGAAACTCGCGGTAGACGGCGGTGTTGAGCTCTTGCAAGAAGGCAATGGCCTGCAGATTGTGATTGCCGCCCTCATTGTTGGGAATCCACTCGCCTTCTTCGCGCGAGTAGTCGAGGTAGAGCATCGATGCCACGCCATCGACGCGCAGCGCATCGATGTGATAGTGCTCGAGCCAGAAGATGGCGCTCGAAATCAAGAAGCTGCGCACTTCATGCCGACCGTAGTTGAAGATGTAAGTCTTCCAATCCGGGTGAAAGCCAGCGCGCGGATCGGCGTGCTCATACAGGTGCGTGCCATCGAACTCGCCCAGGCCGTGCGCGTCGGTCGGAAAGTGCGCGGGCACCCAATCGAGCATCACGCCGATGCCAGCCTGATGCAGGGCATCGATGAGGGCCATCAAGTCCTGTGGTGATCCGTAGCGCGCGCTGGCCGCAAAGTAGCCAGTGACCTGGTAGCCCCAGGATCCGTAGAAGGGATGTTCTGCGATCGGCATGAGCTCCACGTGGGTAAAGCGCATGCGCTGCAGATAGGGAATGAGCTCGGCGGCTAGCTCGGTGTAGCTGAGCCAGCTGCCATCCGGTTTGCGACGCCAGGAGCCGACGTGCAATTCGTAAATGGACATGGGCGCGTCGAGTGCGTTCTTGCTGGCGCGATCGCGCATCCACTCGGCGTCCTTCCAGGCATGGTCGAGGTTCGCGACCCGTGAGGCGGTCTTGGGAGCGAGCTCAGCGGCGAAGGCCACCGGATCGGCCTTGTCGACGATCGCGCCAGACGCGCTCTGCACACGAAACTTGTAGAGCGCGTCGACGCCGACGCCGGCGACGAAGCCGTACCAGATGCCACTCTCGCGCACGGGCGTGAGGGCGTGGGTGGAGTGCCAGGCATTGAAGTCACCGAGCACGTGCACGCTGCGAGCGCCGGGAGCCCATACGGCAAAGTGACAGCCCTGCTGGCCATCGACCTGCCCGAGGTGTGCGCCCAGTCGGTGGTGCAGGCGCGTGGCGGTGCCGGCGTTGAAATGGTAGAGATCGTCTTGGGTGAAAAAGCTCATATGGGATCGCAAACGAAGGATGTCTGGCCTGGTGCACCTTATCCCCTGGGAGCACATCTCGACGCCAGTGGATGCAATTTCTCGGTGTATTCTGAAGTTGCTGAGAACGTTGAGCTGTGTCTTTTTGAAACTTCGGGCGTTGAAAAACGCATCACCCTACCAGAGACCACCGGCAACGTTTGGCATGGCTACGTGCCAGGCATCCGAGCCGGCCAGCTCTACGGCTATCGCGTGCACGGCCCCTTTCGTCCGCAAGAAGGCCCGCGCTGCAATCCTAACAACCTGCTGATCGATCCCTACGCTCGGGCCATCGAGGGCCGGGTGCAGTGGCACTCTTCGGTCTACGACTTCCACGCAGGGGAGCCCGCCAAGCCGGATGTGCAGGACAGCGGGCCCTTCATGCCCAAGAGCGCCGTCATCGATCCCAGCTTCGACTGGCAAGACGACATCGCGCCCAACACCGCCTGGCACAAGACCCTCATCTACGAGCTGCACGCCAAGGGCTTTACCCAGCGGCATCCCGATTTGCCAGCCGAGCTGCGCGGCACCTACGCGGGGCTCGCCCACCCGGTCATCACCGGCTACTTGCAAGAGCTCGGTGTCACCGCCGTCGAGCTCATGCCCATCCACCACTTCATTCACGATCAGCGCCTGGTGGATCTCGGCTTGACCAACTACTGGGGCTACAACTCCATCGGCTACTTCGCGCCCCACGATGAGTATCGGCTTGGCAACACGCCCGGCTCGCAGGTGACAGACTTCAAGGAGATGGTGCGTGCCATGCACAAGGCTGGCATCGAAGTCATTCTCGATGTGGTCTACAACCACACGGCGGAGGCGGGTTCCGATGGTCCAACCCTGAGCTTCCGAGGTTTTGACAACGAGGCCTATTACCGCCTGGCGCCTCACGACAAGACTCGCTACGTCGACTACACCGGCTGCGGCAACACCATGAACATGCGCCATCCGCATGTCTTGCAGCTCTTGATGGACTCGCTGCGCTACTGGGTGCTGGAGATGCACGTCGATGGCTTTCGCTTCGACCTGGCGGCGGCTCTTGCCCGTGGCCTGCACGATGTCGATCGCCTCGGGGTCTTCTTCACACTCATCCAGCAGGACCCAGTCCTGCAGCGCGTCAAGCTGATTGCCGAGCCATGGGATCTGGGCGAAGGCGGCTATCAGGTTGGTGGCTTTCCGCCGCAATGGTCGGAGTGGAACGGCAAGTATCGCGACACCACTCGCGATTTTTGGCGCGGCCGCGATCAGACTCTG
>JAHEAK010000391.1 GCA_024642805.1 Kofleriaceae bacterium
GGTCAGGAAACCTGGCTCGCCGCGCGTGCTCTGGTTGTCGGCGGAGGTGTTGCGCTTGTCATCCGAGTTGCGTCGCTTGTCGGAGCTGTCGCGCTGCACGCTCTGCTTGGCCTTGTCGGCACGCTCCTTGTCGGCCCGCTCCTTGTCGGCCCGCTCCTTGTCGGCCCGCTCCTTGTCGGCCCGCTCCTTGTCGACACGCTCCTTGTCGGCCTGCTCACGAACCTTCGCCTCGGCCTCCTCCTGGGCGCGCCGCTCGCTCTCGCTTTCGGCACTCGTATCGTCGGCTACATCCTCGGCCACGTTCTCGTCGAGCGCAGGGCCGGCGTCAATGGCTGCTGTCGCGCTGTCTCCGCTATCGCCAGCGGCGGCCAGGATGCTGGCGGCCGCGCCCGCTCCTGTGTTCTTCGCCGGCGGCTTGCTAGGCGCTTCGGCGGCCTGCTTGACCTCTTGTGGACTCTCCTCTGCCTTCGCTTCGCCCGCCTTGTCCTTGCCCAGATACCGATAGGCCCCGAAGGCGATGCCACCTGCGATGGCGACCATCAACAAGCGCTTTCCCCAGGGGCTGGGATCGGAACGCAGACTTGCGACGGCCGCGTCCTCGCTAGAGACCGGAGCTCGCTTATCAGAATAGGAGTGCAGGGTATCGAGTCGGCGATTGTCTGCAGGGTCAATCGTCGAGGGCGCACGCCCATAGCCAGCGCTCGGCCGCTCCGGATCGATGGTCGAGGGCATGCGAGGAATTGGTGCCGCTGTCGCCATCGATGGAGGCGCAGTCACAGGATTGCCGGCCGCGCGTTGCGGGACCGAGGTGGGCGCAAGCGGCATCTCGCGCAGACTGGGTACCTCTTTGTCCAAGGTGCCAAAGCCGTAGCTGTCGATGCTGTTGTCATCGGCTGCATCGATCTCAACGGCGCCAGTTTCGGCGTCGTCATCGATCTCGATTCCAATCTCGGAGAGCACGAGGTTTCGGGTATCCGTCCACTGTGGCGCCTCGATCGCGCTCGAGTAGTCCGCGCTTGCCGCGATCTCATTGAATGGGTCCGCTATCCCGGCTCCAAAGTTTTCAGCGCCTGCGACGGGCTGGCTCATGCTGGCAGCAAGCAATCCCTCGATGTTGGGAGCAACCCTGGTGGCAGCATCGGTATCCGTGTTCCAGTCATCGGGATCCGCCACCTCGGGCGCCAGAACGGTCTCGGGCTCCTCTGCGATCTGATGTGTGGCAGTCAACGGCGCCGCTTCGCCATTGCGAGCGCCGCGCACGAAGTCGCGCTGCTGTCGCAGTTTGGCGGCGAAGGTGTTTTCGATCAGACTGGCGATATTGACCGGGCTGAGAGGTGGGCCTTCAGCCTGCACCGCACGCTCGAGGGCGATGCCGAAGTCACGCGCGCTTTGGAAGCGCAGCGTCGGGTCGCGATTGAGGGCTCGCATGATCGTCGAGTTGACGGCGTCAGAGAGCTCCGGGCGGTACTTCTGCGCGTTGGGAATGCGACCGCGATCAATCGCTTCCATGGTCCGTTCGCGGGTGTCTTGCTTGAAGAGGCGACGACCGGTGAGTGCTTCCCAGGCGACCACGCCCATGGAGAAGATGTCAGCGCGCAAATCACACTGCCCGGTGCGTACCTCTTCTGGGGACATGTACGCGCTGGTTCGGCGCACGAAGCCGTGCCGCTCGGCGAGGGCTCCACGCATCTCGACGATGTCGAAGTCCAAAATCTTGGCGGTTCCCGAGGCGGTCACGAAGATGCTTCGTGGGTTGATGTCGCCATGCACCAGACCACCGACCGGACCGGGCAGGGTGTGCGCCATGTGCAAGCCCTGGCAGGCCTGGCCGAGGATCGCTGTGATGAGCCGGGTGTCGGCGAGGCGCTTTTCCCGTCGTCGACCGAGCAAGACGTCGACCAGGGGGACCCCCTCCAGGTACTCGAGGGCGATGTAGTAGTGGGCTTCGGCCCTGCCTATTTCGTAGACGATTCGTACGTTTGGGTGCTCGATGCGGGCGGCCGTTCGCGCCTCGGCCATGAAGAGCTCCGCGATGTTGCGGTCCTTCATCAGCTCAGGGTGGATGCGCTTGATGATGACCAGCTTTTCGAAGCCGCCGGCACCCATGTTGCGCGCCAGAAACAGGTCGCCAATGTCCCCTCGGGCCAGCTTGGCCAGGAGGGAAAAGCTCCCAAAGGTGGGAGAGCTACTTCGTTTGGTCGCGGCGGCCCCCAACACTAGATGCAAAAGTATAGCTGGCTTTTCCGATTGAGATCCGGAATGTCTTGCCCGCGACGAGGCGCACCTTCACCTACAGCGGCGATTGTGCTGTGCTTGCAGGTCATGCCGCTTGACTGGTGTTTATAGTCGCCCGCTCACAAAGGAAGCTGGTCGCACGCAACTTTGCCTTGCGACCCGACTAATCAGCCCATGAAAACGAAGATCCTTGGCGTAGGCGTCCTGCTACTTGCACTGGCGGGTGGCCTCATCTGGTCGCTCAGCAATTCCTCCAAGAGCAAATCCACCAAGCCCGCTGTGACCAGCTCTCAGAAGCCAAAGGTCGCGATGACGATGCCAGGGCCGCCCCCAGCACGCGCTTCCGTGCCCATGCAGCGCGAGCTCGATCCCGAGGGCAGCTTGCGACTCGAAGGGCAGGTCATCGATGAAAACGAGCAGGGCGTCGCGGGAGCGAACGTGGCCATCTCGAGCATGCCTCCGCGCTTCGCCCAGACTGAAGACGATGGCAGCTTCGTGTTCGAAGGCTTGAGTCAGCGCGACTACGCACTCGAAGCGCACAGCGCCGGTCTCTATGCCGCCCCGATCTCGATCCGCCTTCGCGATGGCAGCGAGCCTGCGATCTTGCGCATGAAGGCAGGCCGTAGTCTGCACTTCGAAATCCGCAGCGCCGACGGCGATCAACCCATCCCAAATGCAGCGATCGAAGTTCGAAGTGGCATGGATTGGTATGCGGGCCTGAGCTGGTCGGCCACGAGCGATGCCGCCGGCAAGGCTGAACTCATCGGATTGCCAACCAGTGAAATCATCGTGCACGTGCAGGCCAGCGGCTACGCGCGTTACTCGGGGCGCCTTGCCGGTGGTGAGGCCGAGCAACAGCGAATCCTCCTACAAGGAGGCGTTGCGGTCTATGGTCTGGTTGTCGACACCCAAGGCGCACCGGTTGCCGATGCCAGGGTCGCAGCTCTTTCCGCTTCCGAACCTTTTCCTGTGGTCGATCCGCGTTTGGATGGTGCCCTTACCGACAAGGCCGGCGCCTTCAAGCTGCCTGATCTGGCGGCCGGCAGCTACCGCTTCGTTATTTCGCATCCCACGTTGGTTGCGGAAAACATGAGTCCCGTGTTGGTCACGCCGGCAAGCTCGCCCATTCGCCTGGTCGCCACGGGTGGTGCCTCGCTCACTGGCAAAGTCGTCGACGGCTCGGGGGCCCCGGTGGCTGGAGCCGAGGTGGCATACATCGTTCAAGGCTCCATTCCCTGGCGCACGCGTCGACGAGCGAGCACGAGCGCGACAGGCGAATTTCGCTTCGCTGCGTTGCCTGCTGGTGGCGCCGAGCTGGTCGCCAGCACAGCTGCGGCCTCATCAGAGCTGACTGAAGTGAGCTTGCAGGCCGGAGAGACCAAGGACATCACCCTGTCCTTGAGCATCGAGGGCACCATCAGCGGACTGGTTGTCGATGGCAGCGGCGAGCCGGTTCCCGAAGCGCAGCTGCTCATCGAGCCGGTCTTCACTGGCGCGCTCGGCGAGGTCGATCGCTGGCAGGCTCGCGATAGCGGCATGCGCGTGGCCGATGGAGGTGGTGCCTTCAACCTTGCGGGGCTGCCAGAAGGTCGTTACGCGATTCGCGCGGCCGCCCCCGGTGCCCAAGAGCGTGCACTCTACCTGGCCACGGCCACCGAAGCGCGCACAGGCGCAAGTGAAGTGCGCGTAACCGCCGAGGGCGAGAGCAAGGTAAGGGGCCGCCTCGTCTATCAAGACGGCGGCGCTGTGCCTCTCTTCACGATCGATCTCGGAGCGGGAGCTCCGCTAGCAATCGCCAATCCCGAAGGACGCTTTGTGATTCAGATGCCAGCAGGTGAGCACGGTCTGCGCTTTGCGGGCCCGAGCTTTGCGCCCACACAGGCCGTGGCCAAAGCAAGCGCCGGCCAAGATCTCGATCTGGGCAGCATCTCTGTCGAGCGTGGTCGCTCGATCATCGGCTTGGTGATCGATGAAGGCGGTAAGCCCGTGCCCGAGGCCGAAGTCGCCGCAGGCGCTCTGCTCACGGGCGATGGCAGCAAACTCTTCATCGAAGACGAGAGCATCATGGCGCGCACCACCAAGACGGATGCCCAGGGCCGCTTTGCTTTCGACGGCTTCGGTGAGCACCCGATCACGGTGGTCGCAGGGCTCGATGGAGTTGGTCGAGCACGAGCGCTGCAAATTCCCGCCGGGCCCCTCGGTGCCGAGGTGACTCTCAGTCTCGAGCCAACCTCCAGTCTCAAGGGCGTCATCAAGATGGATGGCACACCCATTTCCGAAACCGTTGTCATCGCGACACCGATCGGCACGACCGCGACGAACTTCGTCGTGACCGGTACCGATGGCAGCTACGCCTACGATTCGCTCACGCCTGGTGAGTACATGGTCTACCCGATGATCGGCGGCGGCGGCAATCGCCCCAAAGACATGCACATCAAGACCGTGGTGATTCGATCTGGCGAATCGGCGCAGCGCGACATCGAGGCTCACAGTGGTACGGCCCAGCTCTCAGTAGAAGTAGTAGATGCCGATGGCAAGCCAGCGAGCGCACACGTGTTGGCCTTTGCTTCTCAATACGCGCCAGACGCACCGCGAGTCATCGACAGTTTCCTCGATGGGAGTTGGTTGCGAGGCCTGAATCTGGCCGACGAGGCGGTGAGTGTGTACTTCCGTCAAGCGACGGGCGAGGCGACGCTCATCGAGAAGTTGGTGCCGGGTCGCTACACGGCGTGCGCGGCACAGCGCGGCATGCAACGTGGGCCACCCAGTGGCTCGGTCGCCTGCGCAAGTGTCGAGGTCAGCGAGAACAGCCCTGCCAGCTTGCGCCTGAGCCTGCCAAAGCCGGATGCGGCCAACGGGCCCCAGTAGGCACGTGGGCCCCGCCTACCCCGAGGCAACTGGTTGAAACCTCTTAGTCGATCGTGCGTCGATCACGGCCTTTGCTTGGCACCATACGTGCTCGATATCGGCGGGAGATCATCTCGCATGTCGCCGCTTTCATCTCGACGCCTCCACAGGTCTTCCGTGGCCCGGTCTTCCGTGGCTCGGTCTTCCGTGGCTCGGTCTTTCGTGGCTCGCTCCTCCGTGGCTCGGGCCTCGGTGATGTTGCCACTCGCTTTGTTTTTAGGTGGCCTCTACCTGGGCGGGCTCTCGGCGTGTTCGAGCGATGAGCCTGGCGAGTACGCCGCACAAATCTCGGGACAGCTCGACAAGGGCATGAGCTTTGTCGAGGTTGGCGACACCCTTGCGATCGATATTGATGTGTTGGAGCTCGATGGCGCGCCGGTTCAGTTTCGCTGGATCTGGGACACACCGGAGAGCTCACAGTACGAATTGCTGACCACCGTCGAGATCGGTCGCCTATCGGTGCTCTTCACACCCAAGGTACCCGGGCGCATGCTGCTCAGTGG
>JAHEAK010000392.1 GCA_024642805.1 Kofleriaceae bacterium
CGCGGTGTGCAAGTCGACCAGGTAGTCGAAGCACGAGGCGATGCGGGTCAAAAAGCGGTGAGCATAGACCTCGGAGGGGATGCCGTCGGGCCTGCCAGGCATGATGCGGTTGAGGTCGCGGTCGTCGGAGAATCGCCGCTCTTCGCGCAGGTAGCCCGGGACGTTGACCACAGGAACAGCGACGACGGTTCCCGAGAGCTTCTTTGGGTCCAGGTCGGCGAGCAGGGCATGGATGAGGCCAATGCCGTTGAGCTCGTCACCGTGAATGGCGGCGGTGACGCCCAGCGTTGGGCCCGGGCGCTTGCCTCGCACCACGATCACCGGCACGTGAATGATCTGGCCAAGACCATTGGCAACCATTTGCACGCGCATTTGCGTTGCTTTGCCCGTGGGCCAGTCTTCGACGCAGACTTTGGTGACGATGGGAAGCTGGCTGGTCTTTGCGATGTTCGAGTTCTGCATAGCTTGATGTCGCCAGACTACCGTAGGCGGTCCAGAATGCGAGTGTTTCGGGTGGAAACTACGAGCTAGGCGAGTCGGCGAGGCGAGCTATGTGCACCAGGGCGTCGCCGCGATGAACGATGGCCGTCTGCAGCGAGCCGACGATGATGCCAGGATGACGGCTGACCATCTCCAGTTGCTTGTGACCGAGACTGTCAGTGACCGTGGCCAGTCGATCGCCTGGGGACACGATGTCGCCTAGGTGCACATGCACGTGGCACAAACCGCTTCGGCCGGCCCGGATCCACTTGCTCGACATGGCGGTGCGCGGCGTCAAGAGCGGCGGTGGTGCCTGGTGGTCGAGCATGCCCAGACTCTCGAAGACGCGCAGCGTGCCATTGACGCCTACCTCGATGGCATTGGCGTCGAAGCGCCCGGCCTCACCCGCTTCGTAGAGCAAGACCCGAATGCCCTGTTTGCGGGCGGCCGCGCGCAGCGAACCATCGCGCAGAGTCGAGTGCAGGGCTAGTGGCGCGGCAAAAAGCTCGGCGTATCGGCGCGTCTGGGGCTCTTCGAGGTCGCAGCGAATTTGCGGCAAGTTGCTGCGGCCACCGGAGCCGGTGTGGAAGTCGATGCCGAGCTCACATCGTTTGGCAACTCGATCGAAGAAGAGGTGCGCGAGGCGCCCGGCCAGCGAGCCGCGTGGCGATCCGGGGAAGCTCTTGTTGAGGTCCCGTCGATCGGGCAAGTAGCGCGATTCGAGCGTGAGACCGAAGGCGTTGACGATGGGCACGGCGATGACCGTGCCAGCCCGCAAGCTCGGCTTCAGATGCATGAGCAGCTCGCGAACAATGGCGACACCGTTGAGCTCGTCGCCGTGAATCGCGCCACTGAGCCAAACCGTCGGGCCCGGCTCGCGGCCGTGAATGACGACCGTGGGCATGCTGGCCCAGGTGCCGGCCGGCAGGCGCGCGACGCGAACGTCAAACTCTCGGGCCGACCCTGGCGCAACCTGCACGCCTTCGAACTCGAAGCGAGACACCTCCTAGCCCTTCTTGGTGCGAGCCTTGACTCGTCCCTTGCTGGCGTTGGCTTCGATGTGCTCGATGATCTTGCTGGCCACGTCGACCTTGGTGGCCTTCTCGATGCCCTCGAGGCCAGGCGAGGAGTTCACTTCCATCACGACCGGGCCGTGATTGGAGCGGAGCATGTCGACGCCGGCGACGTTGAGTCCCAGAATCCTGCAGGCACGTACGGCCGTGCTGCGCTCTTCTGGCGTGAGCTTGATCTTTTGCGCGGAACCGCCTCTGTGCAGGTTGGAGCGGAACTCGCCTTCGGGACCTTGCCGGAGCATCGAGGCGACGACTTTGCCGCCAACCACGAAGGCGCGAATGTCTGCGCCGCCGGCTTCCTTGATGAATTCTTGCACCAGGATGTTGGTGTTGAGCTGGGTGAAAGCGGCGATGACCGACTCGGCCGCCTTGTGGGTTTCGGCAAGCACCACGCCCACCCCGTGCGTGCCTTCGAGGAGCTTGACGATGAGGGGAGCGCCACCAACGAGGTCGATGATGCCATCGATGTCCTCCGGAGAGCGAGCAAAGCCGGTGACGGGCAGGCCTACTCCCTCCGCTGCCAAAAGCTGGAGCGAGCGCAGCTTGTCGCGCGATCGCGCGATGGCCTGCGACTCGTTGATCGAGAACACGCCCATGGTTTCGAACTGCCGCACCAGCGCGGTGCCGTAGAAGGTGTAGGACGCGCCGATGCGAGGAATGATGGCGTCGAAGTCGAGGGCATCGCCTCGCAACAAGACCTGCGGCTTGTGCGAGGTGATGTTCATGTAGCAGCGTGCGTAGTTGGTGATCTTGACCTTGTGGCCACGCGCGCGCGCGGCCTCCACGAGGCGTTTGGTGGAGTACAGGGACGACTTCCGCGACAAAATACCAATCTTTAGGGAGCGCACCTGGGCCATGAGGCGAGCTTGGCGCTGTGGAATTCCCGGGGGCAATACCTGCGAGGCAGTATCTTTGTCAGTCCTGCTCGCGCTTGGCCGCGCGTCGAACCAAGAGCTCAGCAAGCTCTGCTCCGCTGCGAAAGGCCGCGCGGCGCCGTTTGAGCACGTCATAGCCGCGCTTGTAGATGATCTTCTGCATCACATCTTCCGAAGCCAGACCCTGGGCGAGTCTGGCCCACAGCGGTACGAATTCGGGCGGAACGTGTGTGCGGATCTTCTTGGTCGCGTTTTGAAAGATCTTGCCCATGGAGTAGTAGTCGCCGCGAAATCGCGCGTAGTCGCTCGATGTGGCGAAGGAATCGGCATAGACCTCGGCCAGGCTGCGCGGCAGATCCGAGGCAATGTGAGCGTGCACAGAGAGGATGAGGCCCGAGGCCAGTTGTCCCTCCGGGCCGGGATAGCGAGAGCTGCCTTGCTCCGTGACGCGAAAGGCGCGCTGCCAATGCGCCTCGACCGGGCCGTCCTGTAGTCCGCACCAGCGCTGGTAGTTGCGCATGTAGTAGCCGTGAAAACTGGGCAATAGCTTGAGAGCCCAAGCGGGGTACACAAAGGCGCCAGTTCTGCAACCTGCGATCATGTCTTCGCTGACGTAGCTGTAGACGTGCGCGAAGATATTCTTTGGGTCGTTGCGATCGCTGAGTTGAGCGGCGAGCGTGCGCTGCTCCAGCAAGACCTGGTCGGCAGCTTGCCAGTCTTCAGGGCTTGGATCGGCCACGGGCGCCCAGCTCGGCAGGGGCACGCTCTGGCCGGGCTTGGTGAGTATCTTGCGCAGCGTGTCGAGACTCGCGCCTAGCTCTTTGCGCAGCATGCGCGCAACGAGCGCGTCGGCAGCGCTAGAGCTAAATTCGAACTCGACCTGCCAGCGCATGTGGCAGCCCGAAGCTTGGTCGCGAAGGAAGATTTGGCCGGTGTGCGACTTGAGCCCGAGTGCTTCGACCACCTGATAACGCAGGTAGGCGCCAGGTACCGCGTCTCGAATCACTTCCTTGAGCAGGAAGCTGCGACCGAGGGTTTTGACATGTACGTGGCGAAAGGCGCCCGGACCGCCTGGATGCGCGCTTTGCCCGGCGGATCGCAAACGCACCTTAGCGCTAGACCACTGATTCATCCGCTCGGGCTCACACAGGTAGGCCCACAAGGTGGCGGCTGGTGCAGCGAATTCGCGTTCGAAGAGGAGCAGCACGAGCCAGGAGGCTACATCGAGATCGAGCCCTTGCGGAAGTCGCTGCCCTGAATCATGACGTTAATCACCACGGGCGTACCGCTGCGGGCAATCGCCTTTGCCTCGGCGATGGTGGCCTCGATCTTCGTGGAGTCGTTTAGCAAGAGTCCCTTGGCTCCATAGCCTTCAGCAACCAGGTGGTAGTCGCATTTGTTGAGCACCGTGCCGACCGAGTCACCAAGGACATCCACCTGCTCGCGGGCGATCTGTGCCCAGGCGCCATCGGTTCCAATGACGGCGATCGGTGCAAGGCCATGGCGCACGCAGGTATCGAGCTCTGCCAGGCTGTAGGCGCTGGAACCGTCGCCATAGATGAGCCAGGTCTCCTGACCTTTGCGGCAGACCCCGGCACCCACCGCAAAACCGCCGCCCACGCCCAGGGTGCCAAAGACACCGGGATCGAGCCAGCAAAGCGGTTTGCGCGGCCGAAGAATATAGGCAGCAGTGGCCACGAAATCGCCGCCGTCGACGACCAGGACGGCGTCCTCGTTCATGTGCTCTTCGAGCAGACGGAAGAAGTGCAGGGGATCAACCAGCTCTGACGTCGGGCTGGCCTGGCTGGCGATCTCAGCATCGCGCGCTTCCTCGCGCTCGCGCAAGGTGTCGAACCACGGAGCCCACGCACTTTGATCGGCAGCGCTCTGCTGCGCGAGGGCTTCCAGGAAGCGCCCTGGATGCATCTCCAGCGCGATTTCGGGCCGGCGGTTTTTGCGCAAATCACCACGGTCGAGGTTGGCGGCGACGACGGTGGCCTTGGAGGAAATGGCTCGGCCGTAGCCAAGTCGGAAGTCGAAGGGGAAGCCAGCGACGATGACCAGGTCGGCTGCCTTCAAGGCCGCCGAACGCTTGTGACGAAACTGCAAGCCAGAGTGTCGGCCGAGCAGACCGCGCGCGCTGCCACCGAGAAAGGTAGGCACTCCCAGTCGTCGGATCGCATTGGCAAGGGGCTCGGCGTCTCGGTAATTGACCAGGGTCTGGCTGCCGACCACGAGCACCGGGCGCTGTGCTTTGGCGAGCTCGTCGACGACCTTGGCGATGTCGGCTTCCTTGGTGAGATTGGGAATGCGCACCTCGGGGAGAGGGCCGGGCACGGGCAGGGCGGGCGTGTGAAACTGCTTGTACAGGTGGCCCTTGAGATAGAGCTGCAGTGCTTTTGCACCGAGACTGGTCGCGTCTTCGACACCACTCTCCTTCATGTACCACTCGCGAACGATTTCTTCTTTGTACAAGAGGTCGACGGGGACTTCGATGAAGACGGGGCCTGGTGTGCCCGAGGTGGCGACCTCAAAGGCTCTCTCGACGGTAGCCTCAAGATTGCCGAGGCTCTTTACGCTGGTCGCCCACTTGGTGATGGGCCGCATGATGGCGAGTTGATCGATGTCTTGTAGCGAGCCGCGCCCCTTGAGAACGGTAGCGGTCGCACCGCCGAAGAGGATGAGCGGCGATTGCGCCATCTGTGCGTTCTTGATGGCCGTGATGGTGTTGGTAACGCCTGGGCCGGCTGTCACGGCTGCTATGCCCGTAACGCCGCTCATGCGTGAGCAGGCATCGGCAGCAAAGACCGCGCTTGCCTCATCGCGAACATCGATGACCTCGAGACCTGCGGCCTTGCAGCCGACAAGGATCGGCGAGATGTGTCCGCCGCACAGGGTGAACAAGTACTTGACCTCGTGTTTGGCAAGGACCTGCGCAATGATCGAGCCGCCATCTATCTCACTCATGATGGCTGAACGATGGCACGCCCGGCTCCGATGAGAAAGTCGAGAGCGCTCGAACCCGCGCAGCGCAAGCAGCGTTTCGGTCGCAGGGCAGGCGCGGCGCTCTAGTGCAGCTCGGGCTGATGGCGGAGCGTGTAGATTTCTTCGGCGCGCGCAAAGCCCTTCAGCTCGACCGTGCCCAGCGAGCGAACTTCCATATGGGCGGGCAGGTCGTTTGCGGCTGCCCGCGAGAGCACGATC
>JAHEAK010000393.1 GCA_024642805.1 Kofleriaceae bacterium
CCAAGCGACAAGCACCAGCTGCGCTCCGAGAGCGATGGCCAGCGCGCTGCCGGTGATGTGGGCCAGGCTCTTGGACCGGGCTGGCGTGCGCGCCATGAGCAGCTGCACGCAGGCGGCGCTGCTGGGTATGGCCAGGCCAGCACACAGGGCCCCAAAGAGCATGGCAGGCATGTACGCGTTGAAATGCGCAAACTGCGTGCCCCAGCCCAGCGCACCGACCAGCATCGCCACCAAATACACGGGAAACCACAGACACAAGGCGCGACTGGCACTCGGTAGGCGCCGGCGAATGAGGAGCGTTGGTAGAGCGATGCTGATGCCAAGGGCAATGACGATGGACATGGCCGGGAAATGCCAGATCATGTTGCCAAAGCTCTTGTAGAAGCGATCCATGTTGAAGTCGTGGTGTTGATGAGTCTCGTAGATGTAGACCCAGAACCAGCCACCGGTGACCTTGTTGAGCAGCCAGGTGCCGCCAAGGCCAATCACGCCGGTGATGGCGACGAAGACCGGAACGCGCCGCCAGTTGAGCGCCAGTAGCATCACGCCACCGGTGGCCACGAAGAGCACACCGGTTTGCTTGGCGAAGAAGGACATGCCGAGAAGGGCAGAGGCGCATGCGACCTTGGCCAGGCCTTCCTGTCCTGGATCACGAGCCCACGCACGCAAGCCAAAGAGACCACCGAGCACCATCAGCAAGAAGAGCGAGTCGGCGCGCACAAGATCGTACCAGCCCTCGACCCAAGGATAGGTGGCTGCAAAGAAGCCCACCGCGCAGGCGCCACCGATCCACGCCAGTCGCTCGGTCGAGCGCTGACTCTCACGTTTGACCATGGCGACCAGGAGCACGCACATGGCCAGGGTGGCCAGCACGGAAATGCCTCTACCGACCGCATAGCTGATGCCGAAGAAGTCGTTGAACATGGCCATGATGCCGGGATAGAGCGGCGTGTACAGATACGGAATGAAGTCGACCGAGGGTTCGACGTAGATGCCCGCGCCATCGGCCATGCGCTGGGCGTGGGCCAGGAGCCCGCCTTCCATCCACTCCAGATCGTATGGGTAGCCAATGCGGCCAAACATGGCCGTGCACAAGAGCAAGAGCTGGTAGGCGCCCGGCAAGAGCAAGAGGAACCACAGCTTGCTAAGCGAGCCGAGCTTGGTTTCGGATGGTTCACTCACGGTACAACCTCGATCTCGCCTAGGTGTAGGCGGCCATCTTTGAGTTCTAGGCCACTGCCTCGGACGGGCATGCGATCGGCAGCCTTGTAGATGCCCATCCACAAGCTGTAGCGACCGGGCTGGGTTCGAGCCGGCACACTGACTCGTTGCGAGTAGCGCACGTAGTCGCCCTCGCGCCACCATGAAAAGGGACGCACAGGATTGTGATCGCCGGTGAAGCGACCCACCGCAGCCTCGAAGTGAGCGAAGACCTTCCAGCCAGGTGGTGGCCGAGAGAGCGCCTTCCAGGTGTAGACCATGTCGAAGCTCTCGCCGCGCCGGACACGAGCTGGCATTTGCAGGTCGAGCAGGCGAATGGTTGATCCGAAGTCGATATCGAGGGGCGAGGCGATCTCGGGCGCCGCAGGCAGCAAGGCCTCGATGGCTCCTTCCGGGATTTGCGAGTCGTCGTACCAGGACTCCAAGGTCTGGCGTGCCTCGGCGCACTCGCCAGGCGTGTCGATGATGTCGCGCGTCTCCATCGGATCCTTGTCGACGCGATACAGCTCCCAGCTGAGGCTCGGCGACACGTCGAAGAGGATGTGGCACTTGCTGCTCACCGCCGCGCGATGCTCGTTGTTGTTCTCGAAGCTCAGTTGCTGAAAGACGTAGCGATCTTGTCCGCGATCTTCACTGCCCGTGATAAGGCCGAGCAGTGAGCGGCCCATCATCTCGGCGTTGCTAGCAAAGCCAACCAGGTTTGCAAGCGTCGGCAAGATGTCGACGTGACTGGCGGGCGTTGTCACCACGCTGGGCTGGGTGTGCGGAACTCGAATGATGAGCGGCACTTTGGTCTGCGCGGCATAGAGGTGATAGCCGTGCTGTTCGATCCCGTGTTCGCCAAAGCCTTCGCCGTGATCGCCGGTCAGGACGATGATGGTCTTGTCGTAGAGCTTGCGGGCCTTGAGATCGTCGATGACCCGGCCGATATGTTTGTCGGTGTAGGCAATCTCGTTGTCATAACCATCGACCTTGGCGTCGCCAAAGTGTGGCAGGTCTGGGTGTTCTTCGTAGCCCCAGTGCGGATCGTAGTAGTGCACCCACACAAAGAAGCGCTCCTGCTCATGGGCGCCGACGTAGTCGATGACCTTGTCGCTCTGCTCTTTGGAGGAGCTACCAGTGGTCATGGCAGGTCCCTGGCCCTTGACCGACTGATGCAGGCGACGATTCTCGTTGTCGTAGTGATCGAAGCCCTGGTTCATCTTGCGCAGAGCATCGAAGTACCAGTAGTTGAGGATGGCGCCGGTCGCCATGCCCTTGCTGTGCAGGATCTCGGCGATGGTGAGGTTGTCCTCGCTCAGGCCCGGCCACTGCCCGGGGATGTCGAAGTAGCGCACGGCCAGCGGCAGCCTGCCGGTGAGAATGGCCGGGATGGAATAGCGGGTCGAAGGTGCATGCGCCCATGCGTTTTGAAAGAGAGTGCCGTCGGCGGCCAGGGCGTCGATGTTGGGTGTTGTCTTGCGCGGATAGCCGTAGGCGCCTAGATGATCGGCGCGAATCGTGTCGATGGAGATGAGCACGACGTTGAAGTCGGCAGGCAGGTCGGGGGGCAGTTGCGCGTAGTGGGTGTCGCTCGCTCCGCGTTTGACCACGTCTCCGGCATTGCAGTTGTTGTCGATACCGTCACCGGGAATTTCCTCGGCGTTGGGGTGAACATAGGGGTCGCTGTCATCGCAATCGCCGCCACCGAGCCAGCGGCTGTAGCCGTCGCGATCCCAATCGCCAGCCATTCGATAGACCTTGGCGAGAGGACCACCCAGGCCGGTGTGCAGCACCTGCGCCTTGCGCACCGATTCCGACGAGCCACTGGCGAGCATGGCCGCGAAGCACAGCACGAAGGCAAGCGCGCTCAGGCCGAAGAGGGCCACGCCTGGCACGCTGCTGATGCGCGAGGCAAGGCCGTGAGTAGCGCGCGGCAGGGACAAAACGCCCGCCATCAAGAAGAGGGCGATGGCGAAGGTGCGTCGCGGCAAGAGGGCCAGGGTCTGCCACCAGATGGCGGCGGCCAGCAAGAGTGCCAGGATGCAGAGGCCGGCCAACAGGAGCATGGGCGCGCGCGCGGAGCGCAGCATGGGCAAGCGCGCGTCGGCTAGCGAACGCAGCCTCGGTTCGAGCAAGCGGGCAAGCACGCTGGCCGCGAGCACGCTCGCACACAGGGTGATGGTGGCGAGACTCATGGCCCTGGCAATCAGAAGCGCGGGCGCCAGGCCTACGCCTTGCGCCGCCAGCTTGTAGCTGAGCATCAGATCGACGCCCATCAGTGGCGCAGCGACAAGAATGAGGGCGAGCAGGCCGAGCTCTGGCTTGCCGCGCTGGGTACGGCTGTCGAGCACAGCCATGCTACGTGCTATCAGCCAAGGGGTGAGGGCGAGGCTCGCGACCGCCATGGCACAAACCATCAGCTGCGCGCTCGGAATGGCTGCGAGCTGGCGATGCCAGCGCAGGTAGCCGGCGAAAGCCACCAGGGCGGCCATCACCGCTGTAAGCAGCCGCGGGCCCAGAGCACTCAAGGGGCGGCGCGCCAGCCTCTCGACAAGGGCGGCTATAAGAAGAATACCTATGGCCGCGATGGCGATGGCCACGAATGCGATGAGGATGGCGACAAGAATTTGCAGGCCAAGGTGCCTGCGTGCGACCAGCTGGTGGTACGCGCTCAGGTAGGCCGAGCTACAGCCAATGAGCAGGGCTGGCAGTGCACTGACGATGAGGCTGTTGAGGGTGCTGCGCGTGAGTCCCGGTTCTGGGCCCGGTTCTGGGCCCGGTTCTGGGCCCGGTTCTGGGCCCGGGCCAATGATGCCCGCCACGAGTGCGGGCAGCGCTGTCTGTTCCAGTGCCATCCGCAAGAGCGAGAGAGCAAGAGCGATGGCGCAGCCGGCGAGCGAGTAACTCAGTCCCAGATGCAGGAAGAGCATGAGCTTGCCGCCCGCAGTGGCTAGGAACTGTCCCATCGCGCCCATGCCCCAGATCATGTCGATCGCAGCAACGAGCCAGCCGGTGAGCGCACCCGCCAGGCCAGCTGCGAGCGCGCGCTCGGCTAGCGAGCCTTTGCTCGCAGGCTCGCCGGGACGCTCCTTGGAAAACATCGCCAGAAAGCCTAACCCGCAAGAATTACAAGTCAATGTAGGCCAGCAGCTAGATCCATCTCATGTGCGTGCGCCAGGCAAATTCGATGTCTTGACGTTTCTGATGCCCGCCCGGCGTGCTACGAGTGCTCGGCCCGGCTGGGCTATAAACCCCGCGATGTCTCGACGTGTGCCACAGGCTTTGCTTCAGCGTTACGCGCCTTTGCTGGTCGTGGCGGCAATCCTGGTCTGGCACTCGCTGCAGTACAACTTCGTCACCGACGACGCCTATATCAGCTTCGTGTTCTCAGAGAACTTCGCTGAGCATGGGCAGCTGCTTTTCAACCATGGTCACCCGCCCGTCGAAGGCTATACCAACTTCCTTTGGACCCTGATCCTCGGTCTCTTGATGGTGGTCCGTCTGCCGCCCGAAATTACCTCCCTGGTCTTGGGGACCGGCTTTGCAGTGGGCAGCATGTACCTGGCGCTGCGAGTTGCCGAGCACATCAGCGGCGCCAAGAGCGGCTGGGACTATTTGCCGCCCGCGATCCTGGCACTGTCCTCGGGCTTTGCGTGCTGGTCCTCGGGTGGGCTCGAGACCCAGATGTTCACCTTCTGGGTCACCCTCGGCACCTACGCCTATCTGCGCGCCATGGACAATGAGCGCTACTACCGACTCTTGGCAGTGGCCTTGGCCCTGGCCGCCATGACCCGACCCGAGGGACTCCTGGTCGCGGCCATCATTGGCGGCCATCGATTGCTGGTGAAAGTCATCGGCCAGCGCAGCATCAGGCCGCGCAAAGAAGAACTCCTTTGCCTAGGTATTTTTCTGGTGCTCTGGGGCCCGTGGTTTGCCTGGCGCTTTTGGTACTACGGGCACCTCTTTCCCAATACCTATTACGTGAAGGCCGCAGGAAAGATGAGCGTTGGCTACGCCAAGCAAATGCAGGCCAATGGTCGCTACTACATCTGGCAGTGGCTCAACCAGAGCAAGATGCTCTACGCGGCGCCGCTAGTCCTGCTTGGCTTCGCGCTTGCCAAACCATCGTCACGGCGCTTCCTCTACGGCAGCCTGGCCCTGTGTATCAGCGCTGCCTATTTGTTTTACACCATGCGTGTGGGCGGCGACTTCATGGGGCTACATCGCTTCGTGATGCCGCTTTTCGTGCTTGGCGCCATCGGTTTCGCGCTCGGTCTGCGCGTCCTCGTCGGCCTCCTGCAGCGCTTTTTGCCACAGCGCGTGCCGCGACAGTCGCTTGCAATCGCGACCAGCGCCCTGTGCCTCGTGCTCTTTGCCAGCAGCCAGTACCAGCTCACGCGACAATCCGTGCGCTG